>NZ_AYXN01000040.1:0-155163 GCF_000511655.1 Psychrobacter sp. TB15 | reverse complement strand
TTCCAAAAGTTCTCAATGCCATTGATGTGATTGTTTTTACCACAAGTAAACTCTTTAGAGTGATTGACTCTGAAATGTTTGAATTCGCTCACATCTAATGCATTATAACTTCGATAGCTATCCGTATAAACAAAGCTGTCAGGCTTGATGTTACGCTTGATGACAGGCATTAGGGTGGTTTGTTTGGTGTCTGCTACGACAATGGTATAAACCTTACCGTTTCGTTTTAGAATACCAAATACAGCGGTTTTACCAGCAGCCCCGCGACCTCTTTTGCCTTTGCGTACGCCACCAAAGTAACTTTCATCTAATTCGACTTCGCCATCAAAAAGCTCATCAGCTTGTAATGAGAGATGGTAATCTATCACAAGTCTTATTTTATGATAAAAAAGTGCAGCAGTATTAGGCTGAATATCAAGCAAATCTGCGGCTGTTCTAGCAGTCACTTCAGCTGTGAAAAACTCTAACAGCCTTCGCTGTACTTTTTTACTGAGTTTACAATGGGTTATCTTCATAAAAGTAGTCTAGCATAGTGCTTATCTACTACAGCCCCTAGATTTATTAAGAAATGGTACAAACAAAAAGGATAGAAGTCTACTTGAACAGAAATGGTCATTTTCAAATATAACTAGAAATTTCAACCAAAGTCAGTCTAATGGGTTAAAGTTTCTTTCTCATCTCGCTCATGGTTATGGGATGAGTAGCCATTTAATTCATAAGGATGGTGATGGTGTCGCAATGGTTTGGGAGAGATATGGGCGCAATGAACAAGAGCGTTCTGCAGTAAAGTTAGGTCACTGTGCTAGAGTAGTTTCGGATATCTGTTCTTTCTCCAAACTCAGACTATTTCAACTTTTGAGATTCTGTGGACAAGAAACGGATATAATTCAAGATATCGAAAAGCGCTATTTTCTTTTATTTAATGAGTTAGCCAAAGCAAGTAACAATTTTATTGAGGTAGAATATAGTGAGGAACTAAATAAATAAATTCAATCAAATTACCGTTATCATTTTTATTTGGCTACTTATTCAAGATGGTGGTCAAATTAAATTCAGTAATACCCTTCTAATCTAAATATCTAAAACAACTCCCCAACCTCAACGTCTTCTTCAAAATCAAATCCCAACTGCTCGTTTTTACGCAGTCGCATGAGCTCAATACGTAGCTTACGTCCTGCGATCAACCTTAGCACCTCGCGTTGCTGCTCTGTCGTCATATGATGCCATCGTTGGCGCTCGGCTCGACTGCGCAAGCAGCCAAAACAATAGCCTTTCTTATTACTGGTACAAACGCCTATACAAGGATTATCAATGTCAAACAGTTCAATCTGCTCATTCATGACCTCTCCTTGTCGCAATTTTACTTTGGTTAAAGTAGATATTTAAATAAAGCATTCGTAATCGTTCAAATTGACTATACATCAGCGTTTTTAGCACTATTAACGTTATATCCCTAGTGTTATGCTCGTTATTATTCAATTTTTACAGTATAACCAATTATAAAGATGAGATTGCATATGAATATTGTGTACGTCCATGGCTTAGATAGCGATGCCAACTCTAATAAAGGTTTGTTGTTAGAGCAATATTGCCAAGAGAATTATCCAGATAGCAAAGTCTATCGTCCAGATTTAAACCATTCTCCTGAACAGGTATTTAGCTATTTAACAAAGCTAGTCGACGAGCTCAGTCAAGAGGCGAAAACGGTATTGATCGGTAGCTCATTGGGAGGTTACTTTTCAACCTTAGTCAGTAATCGTACTGGCTGCGGCGCATTATTATTAAACCCTAGCACCCAGCCGCATGTCACTTTGCAGCGTTTTAATGATGATAATAGTAACGAAATACTTTATACGACTTCTGGTGGTTGGGCGATCACTAAGAACCATTTACAGTGGTTTGCTGATCATCCATTATTATCTATCGTTAACCCTAAAAAAGTGGCTGCGCTCATTAAAGAGGGTGATGAATTGCTCAATGCCAGTCTTTCAGCCAAATTCTATAGTGAACAAGGTGCTAGAGTTATTTTGCAAGAAGGCGGTGATCATCGGTTTAGTGATTTTAGAGAGCATTTACCAGAGGTTATGAGGTTAGTGCAGCAGCTATAGAGCGAGTCTAGTAGCTTAGATGATAAGCGGTGTAAGAGGGTTCAAAAAGTAGCGTCAAGCGCTTAAATGTAAGCCCTAGAACTAGACGACATTATCTGACGTAAGCCGCTGACGATTGACGTAAAGCGCACTGTTTTTGGTTATAATGGTCAGATAGAAACCGTTATATGTGAATAATAAAGGAAAGCATTTGTGAGTCAATATAATGCACAATCGTTAGAAGTTTTAGAAGGATTAGAGCCAGTACGCCGTCGCCCCGGTATGTATACAGATACCACACGCCCTAATCATTTGGCGCAAGAAGTCATTGATAACTCTGTCGATGAAGCGCTAGCCGGATATGCTAAAACCATCAAAGTACAACTGCATGAAGATGGCTCACTGTCGGTGGAAGATGATGGGCGCGGCATGCCAACCGATATTCACCCTGAGTTTGGCCAGTCGGGTATCGAGCTGATTTTGACGCGCCTGCATGCCGGTGGTAAATTCTCAACCTCTAACTATCAAGTGTCAGGCGGTCTGCATGGCGTTGGTATCTCTGTCGTCAATGCACTATCAACTCGCGTTGAGGTTACGGTCTGGCGTGATGGTACGCAGTTCGATATGGCACTAGAGAATGGTGCACCAGTGACGCCTTTGACCGAATCGGTCAGCTCCAATAAA
The DNA here is from genome assembly GCF_000511655.1 of Psychrobacter sp. TB15. Taxonomy (NCBI): domain Bacteria; kingdom Pseudomonadati; phylum Pseudomonadota; class Gammaproteobacteria; order Moraxellales; family Moraxellaceae; genus Psychrobacter; species Psychrobacter sp. TB15. The sequence continues at coordinate 152,392 of NZ_AYXN01000040.1, read as the reverse complement.
CGTAAACGCGGTACGCGAGTGCGCTTTTGGGTCGATGGCAGTTTTTTTGACACGCCTAAGTTCAGTGTTAAGCAGCTCAAGCACAACCTAAAGGCCAAAGCAGTACTGTCAGCGGGTTTGACTATCGAATTTACCGATAATATAAATAATGAAAAAGTCGTATGGCAGTTTACTGATGGTGTCGTTGAGTATCTCGCTGAGCAGCTCGATGGTCTTGAGACGCTACCTGATGTGCCTTTTTACTATAATCATGATGCCGCGGATGGTGAGCGCGCAGGGATCACTTTTGCGTTATCTTGGTTACCTGAAGGCGGTAATCCGGTGCAAGAGAGTTATGTCAACTTAATTCCCACGGCGCAAGGCGGCACGCACGTTAATGGACTACGTACAGGTATTTTGGAGGCACTGCGTGAGTTCTGTGACATCCATAATCTATTGCCGCGTAACGTTAAATTAACTGGCGAAGACGTTTGGGATGGCATCAACTATATCTTGTCACTCAGATTCTCTGAGCCGCAGTTTTCAGGGCAGACCAAAGAGCGTTTATCAAGCCGTGAGGCCGCAGGCGCTGTACAGGCACTGGCCAAAGATGCGTTTAGTCTTTGGCTCAATCAGCATGCCGATATAGGGGCGCAAATTGCAGAGCTGGCGATCAATAAAGCCGGTCGTCGCCTTAAGTCCGCCAAAAAAGTAGCACGTAAAAAAATTACGCAAGGTCCAGCACTGCCGGGTAAGCTTGCAGACTGCCGCGGTGATCTACGTGACGGTGCTGAGCTGTTTTTAGTAGAAGGGGATTCGGCAGGTGGTAGTGCCAAGCAGGCGCGTGATCGTCATTATCAAGCGATATTGCCGCTGCGTGGTAAGATTCTCAATACTTGGGAAGTGTCGTCCGATACGGTGTTATCCAGCCAAGAGATTCACGATATTGCCATTGCCATCGGTGTCGATCCAGCCTCTGATGACCTATCTGAGCTGCGCTATGACAAGATCTGTATTTTAGCCGACGCTGACTCTGATGGTCTGCATATTGCTACCCTCATTTGTGCGTTGTTTGTCAAACACTTTCCAGCCTTAGTTGATGCCGGTCACCTGTTTGTGGCGATGCCGCCTTTGTATCGAGTTGATATTGGTAAAGAGGTGCATTACGCGCTAGATGAAGGCGAGCTTGAGCATATCTTAGCCAATGTCCCTGGCAATAAAAAAGCGCAAATCACTCGCTTTAAGGGCTTAGGGGAGATGAGCGCAGAGCAACTGCGTGAGACGACAATGAACCGCGATACTCGCCGACTGGTGCAGTTAGACATGGACGATATGATGCTGACCAATAGCATTATGGATATGCTACTGGCCAAAAAACGTGCTGCTGACCGTAAGTCATGGCTTGAGAATAAAGGTAACTTAGCCGATATTGCGTTATAGAGTTACAAGGCTGTTAAACGATTCTTACAAAGGGATAAGCGTTAAGCGTTATCCCTTTTTTATGACCAAAATCTAGTCAAGCTATACAGATAAAGCAAAAGATAAATAATAAGTTAGTCCGCTCAGGTTAATGCTATGATGGGGTATTCTCATTGTGTAGTGCTATTATGTCCTCAAACTCAAAAACCAGTCCCACTGCTAAACCTACTGCGAACAGACGCTCTAAAGTATTGCCTGAGCTTAATAAAAAAGATCTGGGCAACTTAATCCCTAGGCGCGGCGGTAAACTGACTCCTAAGATAGGTCGTATGCTGATGAAGTCGGCGGGCTGGAAGACCGTAGGCTCTATCCCTAATATCTCACAAGCGGTGGTCTTGGCTGTCCCTCATACCTCCAACATCGATGGGATATATGCGCTACCTTGCTTGTTTGCACTGGATCTCAAAATCAGTATCATGGGCAAGCATACGCTGTTCAAGATACCAGTGCTGGCGCAGCTCATACGCTGGCTTGGTATCATACCTATTAATCGCGAAGCCAAAGGCTCAGTGCTACAAGCGAGTATCGATAAGTTTAAAAATAATAAGACTTTGTTTTTGGGTTTGGCGCCTGAAGGCACGCGCAAATATACTGACAGCTGGAAAACAGGGTTTTATTACTTGGCAGTAGGGGCGAATGTACCTATCTTGCCAGTAGCGTTAGATTATAATACTAAAGAAGTGCGCTTTTTGGAGACGGTTTACCCGACGGGTGATATCGAAGAGGATTTGCCAAAGATTTATGCGCAGTACGGCGGGGTAATGCCTTATCATCCTGAGCGACTCTCACAGCCGCTACAAGATGTCAATCGGGCCTTTAAAGGGTAATATACTAGTAAAGGGTAATAGTACTAGTAGAGGATAGTGAGTTTAGAAATTAGGCTGACCGTTCGAGGCGCTCACGCCGCCATCGACAGGCAAATTAACACCCGTGATCATTGCCGCATCTTCGCTGGCTAAAAAGGTAATCGCGGCAGCGATATCTTCAGGAGTCACAAAGCGTCCTAGAGGGCAGCGCGCTAAAAATTTATCGACCTTTTCTTGATCTTCTCGCATGTCTTTGGTCATGCTGGTCTTAGTCGCGGTAGGGTTGACCGCATTGACGCGCACACCATCAGGGCCATGATCCATCGCTAACGTACGTGTCAAGTTGGTGACGCCTGCTTTGGCGGCGTTGTAAGCGGCCATGTTCCAGTCACCGCCGATACCTGAGAGCGAGGAGACATTGACGATATTGCCTTGCGTCTTGATGAGATGCGGCATTGCAGCCTGACAGACATAAAAAGTACCATTTAAATTGACATCAATAGCTGCGCGCCAATCCTCACCAGATAAGTCCGTTATTTTGCCTTCCATACCTTTGCCCGCATTATTGACGACGATATCGAGCTTCTCAAACCTCTCAATCACTCGTTTTACCATTTCTTGTACTTGGCTTTGTACGCTAATATCACAGGTGATGGTCATGTAGTTGTCGGTATGAATCCAGGTTTTGTCATGTGGAAACTGTTTTGCGGTCTCCTCTAAAGTCTCAGAGGTCCGTCCCACTAGTACCACAGTCGCGCCTTCGTTAGCGAAACGCAGAGCAGTGGCGCGTCCCATACCTGAGCCGGCTCCAGTGACAATGACGGTTTTTTCTTTGAAACGTTTCATAATATCTAATCCCTGTTATGATATAAATTTTAGATAAGTTTTTTAGTAGTGATTTCGAGTATGGATAGTGATAAATCTACCATAGCCTTATCGACTTGTCATAACAAGCCATGGTTATAAAAAGATACCAAATCACCTTCTTTGCTAGGTTTAATTTTACGATAACCCGCTCGAAGTAAATCGATAGATAAACCACTTGATTGCCAATAGCACTAGAAAAAAAGGCCTTTGCTTTGACACCACCGAACCCCACATCTGAGCCGCATAATCAGCTAACACAGTGGCTAGAAAGTTACTTGCAAACTCCCAAGTCACCAGACGATAAACAAGATACCCATAATAAAAAGTCCACAATGCAGCAGCTCTATCAGCTACCTTTAGGGCAACTTAGAGTGCTGAGAGTGACGGCAGCTCCTTCTGTAAGCGATACTAAGACTACTATGAATGCTACGCGCTCAGCGGCTATAAAGTTTGGCTTAAGATGGAAAAAGGCATTATTGAAACAAGATGAAGCTCAGCAAATAGCCAGCGCTTATGTACTGATAGTAGAGATCAAACCTACTGTCAATAGCGACACTTCGATCGACCATCAGCACCGTAGTCATAATCATAATCATAATGCATCGGCTATGAGTATGAGCTTTGCTACAAAGGAGGTTATAGAGCAGCAAAGCGCGGATGCTAAAGCATCTGGAGTAGTGCTACAGGTCTTTGGCCGGCAAGACTGGCTGCAAATATTAGCCACTCTGCAGACGCCAAATGAGCTGTGGCGACTATTGGACTATCATAAAGCCGCACTGCAAAAAGCTTTTGTAAATGCTAAGTCAAGCTTTGCATCTGAGCAGACTTTGCTTAGCCAGTTTATGGCTAGTCCAGCTATCTACACACAAGCGCTTACTATCGATAATGCTTTAATAAAGTATGGTATTCAAGATGAGCCGAATAGTAGGTTAGTGGCTATGAGTCTGGCGCAAAGAAACAAAGCGGCGACTACCAAGCGCTTTCATGAGCAGATGAGGCAAGCGTCCATCTTATGGTATCAGCTCAGCGCGCAGATGCTCTCAGAGTCGTCATCAGCTGGGCCGTTGCCATTTTGGCAACGCCAGTTGTTAGCAGAGTCATTGTTTTCGCGCTATGAGCTGATCCGCACCCTCTATCAGCATCCAAGTCGCAGCATGGAGCAGCAGCAGACCGGTTATGTGGTACATCAGCACTCTTATGAGAATTTAGGCCAGCATTATGTGCTGATATTTTATGGTCAACAATCAGGCGGTAAACAAAGCCGCGAAGCTCTCGCGCCCAATTTGGCTACCATAGCCAAAGATGTCTCGACGCGGCTACCTATCGCCGAGCTACACCATGTTATCGTGCTAGGTATAGAGTTTATAGTAGAGGCGGCAGATACCTTTATTGATATTGACCTGTTTATTCAGCCAGTCACCGCAATGAGTGAAAAAGAGCGGCAACTGACTCGGCAGCTACAACGGCTCCATAACCAGCAGCAGCGTACTCAAAAAGGCGATGCGACAGACAATAAGTCCGATGTCGATAAAAGCAAAAAACCGCTACCCGCTATCCATCTTAGTCTCAATATTCCCGCTAGTAAGAAAAAGCCATAGCGCCAAAAAGCTTAGCAGCTATACCTGCCTTTTATCCCCACGCATAAAAAAAGACAGCCTAAGCTGTCTTTTGTTTTATCGTTATCAATACATGTCTAGCAAAGCTTATTTATAGCAAAGCTTACTTATTGGTATCGTCAGCAAGACCGCTACCCGGTAAGATTTCATTATCATTACCAGTGTTCAGCTCAGAGTCCGTATCTCCTCTAGCAGGCACGATATTGACAGTGTCAGTATCAAGATTGCTAGTATCTACGGTATCTGTACGCAAGTCTTCTGTTGCAACGCTTGGCGCAGCTGGCGTGCTTGTAGCAGTAGGCGTGTTATCGCGAACCGACTCTTTAACCTTTTCTTGCGTTGATTTGCTTGGCTCTACAGCTGATTTAGCTTTGGCTTCGTCACGCTCTTTGTCCATTTTATCTTGCATCTTACGTAACAAACGAGCGGCTGCTTCTTGACCACCAAGGCCGAATGATAGAGCAAAGGCTACGGCTACCGCGCCTAAAGTCAGACCAAAGGCTAGGTTAACAATAGAGTCAGCAATCCCCATTGCTTTTAGGCCCATAGCGAGTACTAAGCCCATGATCAATACACGTACGATATTGGCTAAGAACTGTGAACCTTGTTCTGAGCGCTCAACCACACCAGCGATGATGTTAGCAAGCCAAAAACCGATGAATAGAATAATTGCGCCTAGGATGATGTTGGCACCAAAAGCGATAAACATCGTGATAATCGCTGAGATAGGCTCAAAACCTAATAGGTCAGCGGCTGCAACTGCAGCAAATAGCATCGCAAAGAAAACGATAGCATAGCCAACGACATCAGAAACTCTCTTCTCACCCATCATCTCTTGTAGACCGACTTTAGCAGGTAAGCGGTTGACTTCTGTGTTCTCAAGCAAGCCTTTGATGATGTTTGCAACCATACGTACGACATAGTAAGTCACAATCAAGATAGCAGCGGCCATAAAGATATTTGGCAGAGCTTCCATGATTTTATTGAGCATGTTAGTCGCAGGACGAGCGATAACTTCGATTTTTAATGCGTTTAAAGCGGCGATAATCGTTGGAATAATCACTACTAAAAAGGCTAAAGACCCTGCAATATTAGGCAAGCTGTTCTCTTCGCTAAGACCGGCTTTAGAAGCAAGCTCTTGAACGTTAAAAGTAGATACAAGGTTAGTTACGATACCGCGTACCACTTTGGCAATAATATAACCAACAACAAAGACTACACCTGCAATAATGATGTTCGGAAGGAAGCTAAAGATTTTGTCGACCATATTGGTTAAAGGCGCAAATAAACCATCAAGCTCTAATTGACCTAGTACTATAGTTAGGACAATAAGTAAGATGAACCAATAAACCATATCAGCAATAGTGCTGCTCATAGGTTTAACGCCTGCTTGCGCGCTCAAACGCTCATCCATCGTCGTCTTGGATAGTGCAGTATTAAGCGCTGTACGGGCCACAGTAGCCACAACCCAGCCAATAATACCGATAGCAATGGCGGCAATAAGATTAGGAATAAAGGACAACACTTGACCCACCATGTTGGCAAATGGCACTGAGATAGAGTTTAAGTTAAGTGTGTTTAGAGCCGCTGAAATAGCGATGATAAAGATAAACCAAAAAACGATCTTGGATATAATACCTTCCAAGTCATACGATTTACCTGTAGAAGTGTCCATACGTTGGTTTAAATTTACTTTGGCCAATACATTGCGTACTAAAGCTGCTATGCCTAAAGCCACTAACCAGCCAATAATAAAAATCAAGATAGCCCCAATGATAGAGCCAATCGGCCCACCAAGATAACCATTAAAAGATGTAAACATTGGATTCATCTTATCCTCCTTTAATAATCATGCCTTGATAATGAATAAATTGTGCACATTCACTAAAAGATGACATCATTATTTATAAATAGTATTTTAATAAAATTATTTAATTATAAAGCTGCAATATAGAGCAGATGATTATGAGAATGGCAGTCCATTACACAATAAAAGCTCTGTTATTAAGCGTTGATCCTAAACTGCTATTGTAACTGATAATTTCTATACCAACTGACAACCTGATAAAAGGTTGTTAGAAGAGATAAATAGAGAGAAATTAAACCAGCTAAGCTATTTTGGTAATCTAATGATTAATATAGAAAATATGACTCTTCGTTACATATTCTTTAATCTGGTTAAGCTTAGCTGATATGATGTTTGGTTTAAAGACATAATGCTTTACTTAACGCTATAGTTGTGTGATAACTTGTTATCATGATTAGAATTGTTAACAAAAAATGTACACCTGTAGATTAAATATCATCTTAAAGCTGATAGCAGACGTAGTTACGAAAACCAAGATTTGTTATGATGACGAACCAATAACTTATTATCACCTCCTTAACCTTGAGAGTATTTTATGAAAAAAATCACTACCTTTACGATGGGTACGCTAGCTGGCGCCATGCTACTAGTAACGGGCTGTAGTACCAATAACGGCAATCAAGATACGTCAGCTGCAAGCGTAGCTGTGACTGAGCAAAGCTCACAAACCCAAAAAGTGGGCTATAGCTTGGGCTATATGATGGCAGAAGGTAATAAAGAGGCGGTTGCAGATCTTGACTTAGATACCTTTGAGCTAGGTTTCCGTGACGGTTACCAAGGTAAAGACTCTGCTTTGACCGAGGAGCAGATGCAGCAAGTATTGATGGATTACCAAAAAGAGCAAGAAGAGAAGTTCGTCAGTGATATGCAAGAAAAAGCCGCTGAGAACACTGCAATAGGCGAAGCGTTTCTAGCCGAAAATGCAACCAAAGAAGGCGTGAAAACGACTGATTCAGGTCTGCAATATAAAGTGCTGACTGCAGGTACAGGCGAATCACCAAAAGCGACTGATATTGTCGAAGTCAACTACGAAGGCAAACTGATCGATGGTACGGTGTTTGATAGCTCATATGAGCGCGGCGAGCCTATCGAGTTTCCGTTGAATCAAGTTATCGCTGGCTGGACCGAAGGCCTACAGCTAATGAAAGAAGGCGGTAAATATGAGTTTTATATTCCAGCTGACTTAGCTTATGGCGAAGCGGGTAATCAGGGCATTGAACCTAATAGTACTTTGATCTTTACTGTTGAGCTACTATCAGTAAAATAATCAGCTCTGTGACTGGTTTTATGGCTAATAAATTTTAGTCTTAATCATCGTAGCAGAAATAATGGTAATAAAAAAAGCTCTCATTATTATGAGAGCTTTTTTATGTCGCCAAAATATTATTTACAATTTTATTTATAACATCTTTTGGAAGACTTTGGAGTTGCGGCCGTTATTGTACTGCTCACGGCGCGCCTCAGGAAGATCACTACTGTCGACCTCAGCGAAGCCTTGCTCAACGAACCAATGCGCGGTACGCGTTGTTAAGACAAATAACTTATGCACTCCGTGGCTGCGCGCCTGCTGCTCTAAAAACGCTAATAAATCCGCACCGCGGCTACCGCTACGATAATCAGGGTGGATAGCGACACAGGCAACTTCCGCTGAGCTCTCATCTATAGGATTCAGGGCGGCACAACCTAAAATCATCCCATCACGCTCGATGACACTATAGTTGTCAATCTCTTGTTCGATACGTTCGCGCGAGCGGGCCACTAAGATGCCTTGTTCTTCAAGCGGCGTTAATAGCTCGATCAAACCGACCACATCATCGATATTGGCTCGGCGAATCTCTTCGTAAGGGTCGTGGCTGATTAGCGTGCCTGAACCATCGCGCGTAAACAGCTCTTCTAGCAGTGCGCCGTCTTTGGCATAAGAGATAATATGAGTACGATGCACGCCTTGACGGCAAGCATCGCTAGCACAGTGGAGGAAATAATTGATCTCATGGTTGATATCGCGCTCACGTAAAAAGCGATCGACTTCGTTTGGAATCATCTCATGTAGCGGACGACCATTATCCTCAATATCCGCCTCTTCCCCTAAGAAGATCAGCTTATCAGCATTCAGAGCGACAGCAGCGCTAAGCGCCACGTCTTCTGCTAATAGATTGAAGACTTCACCAGTAGCAGAGTAGCCCATAGAGCCCAAAATGACGATATGATTGTGCAGTAAGTTATTCTTTATGGCATCGACATCTATTGAACGCACCTCGCCGGTCATCTGATAATCGACGCCATCGCGGATACCATAAGGGCGCGCGGTGACAAAGTTACCAGAAACAGCATCAATGCGCGAGCCATACATTGGTGAGTTGGCAAGGCCCATTGATAGCTGTGCTTCAATCTGCAGACGTATCGCGCCTACTGCTTGCAGAATACTGGGCATCGCTTCTCGCGGCGTTAACCGGATATCTTTATGCAGTGGCGAGGTGATATTGACTTCTTTTAGGTTGGTTTCAATTTGTGGCCGCGCTCCATGCACTAAGACAAGCTTTATACCTAAGCTATGCAATAAAGCAAAGTCATGAATCAGCGTACTAAAATTTGGGTGCTTCACCGCCTCGCCGCCAAACATAATCACGAACGTCTTGCCGCGATGCGTATTGATGTAAGGCGCAGAGTTACGAAACCAATGGACATATTCAGGGTTAATCTGTGGCATGGCGCTAGTAGTCATAATAGAAACAGTAATAGTAGGATAAATAGGAAGGTTAGAGATTTACCATAGCAAAAAACCAAGTTATGAGCTATCTTTTTATTTAACGACTCTTGGCGCTTTATAGATAGTTATCGATATACATAACCTAAACACGGGGCTGATGTAGCTAGAATCGCTTTTTGCTATGCTAAGCGTTATTGTTTGCCCATCTACTGTTTTTGCTATCTCAACTAGGAAAGATAATCATTATGAAAAAAAGCAACCATTTTGCCAACCCATTTGCTGCTTGGGGCGGTCACCGTTTATTTCATGTTGTCGCAGGCACACTCGTCGGAGCAATGGTCGTCACTCAAGCTTCAGCTATGCTGCCCACTCCGGAGCCGGCACTTGATAACAGCTCAGCTGCTTTGCAAACAGCAGCTCTCAATGCTAACAACCCCTCTAATACCAACTCCAACGCACAAGCAGTGAATACCAAGATTACCGCCTCGCTTGTTGGTGTCGATGCCAATGGCAATGAAACGTTAGTGCCAGTCACTGCTGAGACGCGCCTACAATCGGGAAACATCTTGGAGTATCAAGGCTACTTTACCAATACCAATGCTGATCGAGTGCGCAAAATGACAGTCACGATGAGCATTCCTGAGCAAGTAGAGCTGCTAGGCGGAGTGATGCCAGACTTCCCTTATGGTAGCGTCGATGGCAACTCTTTTTCACGTATGCCATTACGAGGTAATGTCAACGGCCAAAACCAAGAGATTCCTTTAGGATATTATAAAGCGGTGCGCTGGGATATCGAAGGCGTGGGCCTAAACGATACGGTAATGGTGCAATACCGCGCCAAAGTAAAATAGTAATAGCGTAAAAGAGTTAATAGTATAACAAGAGTTAATAGTATAACGAGGCACTGCCATTGAGATTGGCGGTGCTTTTTTATGACCTATTCATAGTTCACGAACCATTTATAGTCAATCAGTAAGATACTTCAACGACTAAACTTGGACTACATTTAACAATCAACTTCAGGCATTGACGTTCGTTATCGAGCGCCGCCAAAGGGTTTACTGAAGCTTTGTATATTTGCTAGACGTTTTAGCGTTAATTAAGCGTTTGATAGCGGGTATTTGCTCATTAGCAGCCCGCTCACCAGCACTGATAAGGGTCTGGCGTTGACTACTATCTAATGAGCTTAAGTGACCAACGTCTGGAATAATAACGATGTCGGCACGATCGCGCTCAAGGCGCATCTGAGTGCTACGGTTATTGCTTAAGCCGTTTGCACTAGCACTGGCATTCGCGATAATGCTGTTCTCTAACAACCCCCAAAAGCTACTCAGTGAACGGAGCTGAGATAAGTTAATCTTATAGCTATTGGCGCTGGTATTTTTGATGCTTGGGGCAGTGACATCGACCGCGATCACGATATCTGCTCCTAAATCGCGAGCGCTATCAACAGGGACTAAGCTGACGACACCGCCATCGATGTATTTTTTGCCGACCTTTGCGGGAATACGCGGCGCAATAAAGATATTGGGCACGCTGCTAGAGGCTTGCACTGCAAGTCCGGTGTCACCAGTAGTTAATACCGCCTTTTTTAAACTATGCTTTTCGGCTACAACTGCGGCGAATGCAATGGGCAAGTCTTCTATCGGTCGCTGCCTGACATGCGTATTGATAAAGTTTTTGAGCTTATTACCTGCTACAAAACCTTGATTGGACAGGGTAAAGTCCATCAGCTCGCTGTCGGTGGTCGTTAGTGCTAATTGCTCAAGTCTAGCAGGGGTGTAGCCGCTGGCGTAAATACTACCGATAATACTACCCGCGCTAGTACCGACGACTAAGCTTGGCTTGATGCCATTTTTCTCCAGCGCCTTGATAACCCCAACATGGGCAAATCCTTTGGTACCGCCGCCACCTAATACTAAGGCCACACTAGGGGCAGCAAGTGTAGGCGGCTCTGAATGGGCTGCGGACGTAAGGCTATTGCAGGCGCTAGCCAGTAAGCTTATAGTAGTGAGTAAGCTTACTTTTATGAATAAAGTGAGTGAGCGCTGAAAGCAATAAGTTTTTATGTTATTGAGCATAACCATCTCAAGAGTAGCAGTACTCAATAGCTTAGCATAATAAAGCGGCTTGTCAGTGATAATACAAGCGTGTATTGAGCTATCAGTAGTGCTTGCTTATGAATGCTGGACACGCGCTAAAATACAGGGCCTATGACTCTACAGACAGTGAGTCAAAACTGAATTAGGATTTGTGATGCCTCTCTCTGCGACTCACTCGATACCGCATCCGGTCAATAGCGAGCCGGCCTCAGCACTAGATATGCCCGTTTCTGCATTAGCAGGCGTGGGGCCAAAAGTTGCTGAGCAATTGGCGCAGTTAGGTATCGCGCGTATCTTTGATCTGTTACTGCATTTGCCAAGAGACTACGAAGACCGCAGTCGCCAAGTCGCTATCAGTGACGTGTCCCACGGACAAGCGGCGCTCATTACCGGCCGAGTCGTGCATATCGACAATAAGCGCGGCGGCATGACCGTCATTATCGATGATGGCACCGGAACGGTAGGCCTACGTTTTTTTAAAGTCTATCGGGGACTGGCACAAACGATGAGTTTAGGGACTCGGTTGCAGCTGTTCGGTGAGGTCAAAGTCAGCCGTTATGGTAAGCAAATTCATCATCCTGAATATCAGATCATCACCGATGGGGCGCCGATCACTGATATCGGCCTGCAGCCTATCTATCCGACGGTAAAGGGCTTGCACCAAAACAAGCTACGCACTTTGATTAAGCTGGCATTGCAAACGGTGCGTAGTCAAGGCCTACCGATGACGCTGTTTACTAGCGCTGATTTTGCAGTTGTCAGTGATTTACCGTTAGCGCCGTTTGAACCTAGCAAAGCTATTGAGCAAGATGTTGAGGATATCTTCTCAACGCTTGCTCGCAGCGTGCCAGATAATAGTAGTGTGAGTAAAGCTGAGCCTGCACCTTATAATCACTCAGAAGCGTACTATCCCGCTGCTGTCACTACTGACAATAAACAGCATGATAACGTCTATAATTTATCGATATTTGAAGCGTTAGTACTACTGCATACACCGCCGACTTATACCGATGCCGACCAACAATATAAGCTGCTGACTCAGCTAACCGCGCGTACGCATGCCGCTTGTCAGCGTTTGATTATAGAGGAGTTGACCGCGCATCAGCTCAGTCTCTTGTATCGCCGTCAACAGTTGCATCAGTATAAAGCGCCAAGATGTACGGCTCACAGTGCGCTGACTGATCAGCTGTTTGCCGCCTTGCCTTTTGAATTAACTGGCGCGCAGCAAAGGGTGATGAAAGATATCACTAGCGATATGGCGACTTCTATCCCGATGCTCAGGCTAGTGCAGGGCGATGTCGGTGCCGGTAAGACTTTAGTGGCGGCAGGGGCGGCAGGCTACGCGCTTGATAGTGGCTGGCAGGTTGCTGTGATGGCGCCGACGGAGATCTTAGCTGAGCAGCATTTGCTCAATTTTAGACAGTGGTTTGAGCCGTTAGGTATCGAGGTGGGCTGGCTTGCGGGTAAGCAAACGGCCAAGCAGCGCCGTGAAGCCTTGGCAGCGGTGGCGGAAAACAGCGTACAAATCGTCGTTGGTACTCATGCGCTGTTTCAAGATACGGTTGAGTTTGCAAAGTTAGGGTTAGTAATTATCGATGAGCAGCATCGTTTTGGCGTTGAGCAGCGTATGGCTTTGACCAACAAAGGCGTCGCCGGTAGCACCCCGCATCAGCTGATTATGACTGCAACGCCGATTCCGCGGACGCTGGCGATGAGTGTTTATGGCGATATGGATACTTCTATCATCGATGAGCTACCGCCTGGACGCACACCGATTACGACGGTGACCATTGACCGCAATCGCCGTGATGAAGTGATCGAACGTATCGCGGCTAATTGCGCTCAGGGCAGACAAGCTTATTGGGTCTGCTCACTGGTCGAGGAGTCTAGCGTCTTAGATGCACAAGCGGCTGAGGCGACTTATGAGGACTTAAACGAGCGCTTAGATATTCGCATCGGTCTGGTACATGGCAAAATGAAAGGCGTTGATAAGCAAGCCATTATGCAGGAGTTTAAGGCTGGGAAGCTGGATTTATTGATCGCGACGACAGTGATTGAAGTCGGCGTTGATGTGCCCAATGCCTCGCTTATGGTCATTGAAAATGCCGAGCGTCTAGGGCTATCACAATTGCATCAATTGCGCGGACGGGTAGGACGAGGTTCAACCAAAAGCTTTTGTGTACTGTTATACCAAACACCGTTATCAGAGACCGGAACTGAGCGCTTAAAGGTACTGCGCGATAGTACTGATGGTTTTGTTATTGCACAAAAAGACTTAGAGCTGCGCGGGCCAGGTGAGCTACTCGGCAAACGGCAAACGGGTAATATTGGCTATTATTTGGCGGATCTGATTCGTGATGAAGAGCTGTTCGCTATTGCCCAGCGTTTGGCGAGACATTTAATAGATGACCCAACGCGCAAAGCTGACGTCAGCCAACTCATCCATCGCTGGATGCCTGAGGCCAGCCGCTATACCAATGCTTAATAGTTTGCTCTGGCTACATCGCTGTTTTTAATGGACGCTCGGTTACTGATCGACAAGGAAGTAAGGCTATTATGGCTAATGAGCAATCAAGGTGTAAAGAGAAATCGTTTTGGTTACATAGCTATGGCCCTTATAGGGCGAATCCGCCACTGACCGCTGCTATAAAAGTGGATGTTTGTATTATCCAATCTCGATATGACGCCGGAGATCGGTTATCTGAACTCTAAAAAAATTATCTATAGCTGCGGCTGTATCGGTCATGGTGTCTCCCTGACGCACCTCAATGGCAAGCTAATCGCGCAACTCTTGAGCGAACAAGATAGCGATTTAACTGACTTTTGGATCGTCAATCGCAAAACCATTCGTTTGCCGGGCGATATTATCAGTTGGTGTAGCGCAAAAGTACTGAGTCAGGGCTTAAGCTTGGCCGATAAGTTCGATGAGCGTCATCTTTAGACTTAAGTCAAATTAATAATGCTATTAGCGACATTACGACCACTACCATGCTGCTCATTTGCTATCAGCAACAGCAAATTCTCAATGAGATTCAGTGACTTGCTCTCTTATTCTAGTACCAGAATATAGACGCGCAAGATACCCATACGCATTGACGCGCTAATGGGATAAGCTACAATGTTCAAAACTTATGCCTATTTTTTTGACTGTTTATCATCATTAACAGATGGATAGGTGTTAGATTTTCAGACGCTAGATTTTCGCTATGGCCCTTATCTATAGAGACCGCTTATGAGTGACCTTCAAGACCCTAATGGCAAGCCAGTTGTTGATGATAAAAAAACGCCTAGCAACGCTGACTTACCGCCTTATCGTCAACCTGAAGTCGCTAGCAATAGCACTAAAATGCCGCCGTGGTTGCTACCGGTCTTGGCGATTATGCTGGTAGTCGGCGTGCTGTTAGGAAGGTATTGGGGCACGAATGAGGCCGCAGGTGATGAGCAAGTCATTACCAGCTCAGATACAGTCAGTAGCACCTCTGAGGTAGACCGCGCAGAGCAAGCGGTACTGTCGGTAGAAACGGTAACGCCAAGCCAAGATAGCATCGGTAATAATTTGCGTGCTGATGGCACCATTAGCCCCAAAGATACCGCTAATGTCAGTGCCAAGGTCAACGGAGTAGCGATCGAACAAGTGCTCGTAGAAGAAGGTCAACAGGTCAAGGCTGGTCAAGTGCTTGCCGTGTTTGACTCCGATGCCGCCGAGCAGCAAATCCTGCAAGCCGAGGCGGAGGTTGCCGAAGCAGAAGCGACGCTCGCTAATGCTAGTGCCGATGCTGCTAGGGTATTGCCTTTGATCGATATCGACGCAATCAGTCGTCAAGAAGCGGATCGTTATCGTACGGCAGAGCTGCAAGCAAGAGCGGCATTACAAGCGTCAAAAGCGCGTCTCAGTAATCAAAAGCTAAATCTCAATAATTCGCAAGTGCTCGCGCCCGTCAGCGGTATTATCAGTAAAAAGATGGCGGAAGTCGGCATGGTATCAGCAGGCGTATCAGCAGGCGAGCCGCTATTTACAATTATCAAAAACGGTATTTTAGAGTGGCAAGCGGATATCGATCCTAAGCTTATCGGTGAGGTCACGGTAGGCACGCCAGTCAGAGTCAGCCTACCGAATAACCAATCGGTAATGGGTCAGGTAAGCCGCATTGCGCCAACTGCTGACAACAACCGCCAAATTACTATCTACGCCAGTCTCAATAAAGATCCAGCAGCGCGCTCAGGTATGTATCAAACGGGCGAGTTTTTATTAGGTAGCGCCAGCGCGCAAACCATTCCGAACGCGGCTATCGTGAGTAATGACGGCTATGATTATGTGATGCTAGTCACTGACATAAAGACCCAAGAGGGCAAAACCCTTGGTCGTATCCGGCAGCAGCGCGTGACTTTGGGTGAGCGTCTCGGCGATAAAGTCGCGGTAACAGAGCCATTGCCTGCCGATAGTCGTCTGGTTAAGCAAGGCGGCAGCTTCCTCAATGATGGCGATTTAGTGCGGGTAGTGGATGACAACACGGCTCAGCAAGCACAAGTAGCGACTGACGCGCCGCAGGCACCTTTATGAATTTAAATGTCTCCGCTTATTCGATTAGAAACCCACTAGTTGCTATTTTGCTCTTTGTACTGCTCACTTTGGGCGGTATTTATGGCTTTATGCAAATGAAAGTCCAACAGTTTCCGGATATTGATTTGCCAGCCGTCGTAGTGACTGTCACCTTGCCGGGTGCTGCGCCCTCTCAGTTAGAAAACGATATTGCTAAAAAGATTGAAAACAGAATCACCAGTATCGAGGGCATCAAGCATATTCGTACTACCCTTCAAACAGGTGCGGCGACGATTGCCTCGGAGTTTGTACTCGAAAAAGACATCCAAGAAGCGGTCGACGACGTACGCTCGGCAGTCGGTGAAGTCAGAGGCGATCTACCGGCAGCAGCGAACGACCCGATTATCACCAAAGTCTCGACCGCTGGTTTCCCTGTGATTACCTACTCAGTCGCCGCTGAGAATATGAGCGTCGAGGACTTGTCTTGGTTCGTTGATGATACCATTACCAAGCGCCTCTCTGATATTCCGGGCGTCAGTGAAGTTGGCCGTATCGGCGGACTTGAACGCGAGATTACCGTCGCCGCTGACCCTATTGCCCTAAGCGGCTTACAGTTCTCCATTGTGCAGCTCTCGCAGCAGCTGGCTGGTATTCAGCAAGACAGCTCAGGCGGTGAGGCCGAAGTCGGAAATACCACGCAGACCATTCGCGTATTGGGCGCGGTGGATCGTGCTGATGCTTTGAATAATTTGCAAATCACCGTACCAACTACCGGCACGACACAGGCGCTCGGGCGTCTGTCACAGATCACCGATGGCGCCGCAGACCCCACCTCAATCGCTAAGCTCGATGGTCAAACAGTAGTAGCCTTTGATATCACCCGCTCTCGCGGCGCCAGTGAGGTGGAGGTGATGGAGCGTGTCGATGCCGAGCTTGCCACCCTCAATGCAGAGATGAGCAATATCAGCGTCGAAAAAGTCTACGATAGAGCCACGCCAGTCGCAGAGGATTATCAGGCTTCGATAAAAATGCTAATCGAAGGCGGTATCTTAGCCGTTGTCGTGGTGTTCTTATTTCTAAAAAACGTCCGAGCCACTATCGTTGCTGCGGTAGCACTACCTTTATCAGTTATCCCGACTTTTTTGGCAATGTATCTGTTCGACTTTAGTCTTAATATCATCTCGCTATTGGCTCTATCTTTGGTCATTGGCGTGCTTGTCGATGATGCTATCGTTGAGGTGGAAAACATCATTCGCCATCTGCGCATGGGTAAGACGCCTTATGAAGCAGCGATGGAGGCGGCTGATGAGATTGGCCTAGCGGTAGTCGCAACGACTTTTACCTTAATAGCAGTGTTTTTACCGACCGCCTTTATGGGCGGCGTCGTCGGTCAGTTCTTCCGTCAGTTCGGTTGGACCGCGGCGTTGGCTATTTTTGCCTCATTAATGGTGGCACGATTGATAACGCCGATGATGGCCGCTTATGTATTACGGCCAGAAAAACATCGAGTAGAAAAACAAAGCAAGACCATGGACTGGTATCTCAAAGTGGTGTCTTGGACGCTACATCATCGCTGGCTAACGATGGGCGTGACTTTAGTCCTGTTTGTCGCCTCGCTGATGCTCGTCAAATTGCTGCCGACTGCTTTTATTCCGGATAATGACATCGATCAAACCCGAGTCGCCATCGAGCTGACCCCCGATGTAGCGCTAGAGGATACTGAGCGCGTCGCTGCGATGGCAAGCGAGCGTATCTTAGCGCTGCCAGGGGTGACTAATATATTTACCTCAGTGGGTGAGGCGCAGGCGGCGATGGATCCCAATTCTACTGGCGGCAAGTCAGATAATATTGGTAGTTTAGATATCGTGTTAGCGCCGCGTGCCGAGCGTGCCTCTAAGCAAGAGATTGAGCGTCAGATCAGTCAATTGCTCGCCGAGGTGCCAAGCGCGCGCTTTACCGTGGGTTTATCGAGCGGCGGCGAGACCGGTTATAACTTCTCACTTACCAGTACCAACCCTGAGATCCTGGAGCAAACCGCTCAGCAAATCATGGCAGATATTCGTAAATTACCGATGGCAGGTGACGTGACTAGCGATCGCAGCTTACCGCGGCAAGAGCTGACGGTCACCCCAGACCGGCTAGCGATGGCAGATTTGGGCGTGACCACCCAAGATATCGCGACCACGTTACGTATTGCCACAGTTGGCGATTATGAGCAGCAGTTGTCTAAGCTCAATCTCGATACGCGGCAGATTCCCATTGTCGTGCGCTTGCCTGATGTTGCCAAAGAGAACGTCAATCAGCTAGAAGGCCTCTATATGCCTAGTAGCAATTCTAGTGGGCCTACCGGTCAAGGCGTCAGAGTAGGGGAAGTGGCAAGCCTCGACTTCGGTACGGGTCCGGCGCAAATTAAGCGCTTAGATCGTGAGCGGGCTATTAGCATTACTGTACAGCCTGCTGATGGTGAGCTTGGAGAGCTGGTGCAAGCGGTGAAAAACACCCCGGCGATGCAAAATATACCCACGTCGATTACCATTATCGATCAAGGACAAGCGGAGAACATGGCCGAGCTATTTAGCGGCTTTGTTATCGCGATGACCGTCGGCATTATCTGTATTTTTGGGGTATTAATCTTACTATTTGGCAAGTTATTGCAGCCGTTCACTATCCTAATGGCGCTACCGTTATCGATAGGCGGCGCTTTTGTGGGCTTAGTGATTACTAATAGTAGCTTGTCAATGCCTTCGATGATTGGTTTTATTATGCTGATGGGCATCGCCACCAAGAACTCTATCTTGCTCGTGGATTATGCGATCATTGCGCAAAATCGCGGACTGGCACGCTTTGAGGCGATTATAGACTCTTGCCGCAAACGCGCACGGCCGATCATTATGACCACTATCGCCATGGGCGCGGGCATGCTGCCGCTAGTGTTCGGTTGGGGCGATGCCGATCCGACTTTCCGTCGTCCTATGGCGGCAGCGGTGTTAGGCGGTTTAGTGACTTCTACCTTGTTGAGTTTGGTGGTGATTCCGGTAGTTTATACCTTGATGGATGATGTCTCTAACTGGTTTAGCAAGTGGCTTGTGCCGCATGGCCGTGATAAACAGCAGGCTACTGATTAGGGCGCGATTATCTTGCTATGCTAGCATTCAAACACTCGAGACATTCGGATAATTTATGAGTGATGTTAAGGAGAAGACGGCTTCTGACCATCGACAATTATGGTGGATACCGCTTCTTTGTCTGCTGGTCGGCGGCGCTTTGTTAGGTATCGCTACTAACTTGGCTAAGTTTGCAGTTGAGATTGGCCTGACGCCATTAGCGTTTTTATTTTGGTCGATCAGCGGCGCCGCTATCATTTTATCAATAGTGGCTTATATGCGCGATGAGGTGTTGGCACCAAGCGCTCGTAGCTTTGAGTATTACGTCATCGCAGCTCTAGTCAGCGTGGCGGGTTCTAACTTGATTTTCTTCTCAGCGATTCCGCATGTCGGTGCCGGCTTTGTGGCACTGATTATCTCTTTACCGCCACTGCTTACCTATCTTGCTGCGCTTGTGATAAACATAGAGCGTTTTAATATTTGGCGCGCGTTTGGTGTGGCGGCGGCGCTTGCTGGCGCCGGCGTACTTGCTGCACGTAAATTCTCAGCGCCGGAGGCCAGTGTGTTTTGGATAGCGTTGGCACTCTGCGGACCGGTGCTTTTAGCTATTGGCAATATCTATCGTAGCCTGCGCTGGCCAGATGATGCATCGCCTATTGCACTGGCGCCAGGAATGCTGATAGCCGCCGCTGTTATACTAGGCTTAGTTGGTTTACTGCCAGGTTTTACGCTAGCTGTTCCGCTGGCTACGGCGCTGCCTATTGGCTTAATCGTCTTGCAAGCTAGTATCTTTGCCGGTCAGTTTTTATTATTGTTTGTACTACAAAAGACAGGAGGTCCGGTGCTACTCAGCTTACTCGGAGCAGTTGGTGCAGTGGTGGGCGTACCGGTGGCAGTATTTTTGCAAGGAGAGGCAATACCAGAAGGTTTAGTGTTAGGCGGATCATTGATCGCACTTGGTGTGGCGCTAGTCACGTGGGGCGGGTTAAAAATGACAAAGTGAAGCCGCTGTTAGTCTTAATACTTGTCTCATTGATGTATAACAGTCTACTAAATTACTTTATTTATAACGCTTAGCGTCTGCTAGCCATTGCTCGTAGGGCGTAGCTGTAACTTTGTGAATTATGATTTAGACGTTTAGATATCCGCTATAGTACAGCGATCTAAAATACAGGCTTTATCCAGATGAATATGACTGTCATAAAAGCCGCCACAGACAAACTTACCTTGAGCATCGTAACTCGCGGCTGCTGGATTTGACTGACTGTCTTGACTGTTAGCATTATTGTCAGCTATCTCCTCAATACGAGCGATATGCTGATCTGTTATTAGAATATTGACAAGGGTTTTATGAGTCGCTAAACGAGCGTTTTTTATGATTAAGTCAGTCATTATGAGTTATTCCATTAGGTGATATTGGATTAAAAATAGTGCAAGTTAAACAGCTTTTCTCGAATATTACGACCAGCCTGCCGCGCCAAAGGAGAACGAAAAACTCAATAATTATTGAGTTTTTCTTTAAGCGGTAGCTATATAGCGATGACTGGTTGGTTATAGTGATGCTAAGAGTCGACTTATTTATTATAATAGCCGTCACTGAAGTTATCATGTAGACTATCTAATTAGTTAAATATAATAATTTAGATTCACTAATTATAGTGTGGTTTTATTATTAATACACAGTGATAGCTTTAGACAAAAAACGGCGCAAATGACCGCTTTATTTTTAAAATAAAGTATAAGTGCTTCACCATTTAAAATAATTGAGGAAAGAAAATGTCAAATATCGATCAGTCTTTACAAGAGTTAATGCAAGTTGATGGCGCTATGGGTACCTGTATTGTCGACTATATGTCAGGTATGGTGCTAGGTATGGCTGGTGGCGGCGTGGATTTAGAGCTTGCTGCTGCTGGTAACTCGCAAGTGGTCAAAGCCAAAATGGCGACGATGGAATCATTAGATATCAAAGGTGAGATTGATGATATCTTAATTACTTTAAGCTCGCAGATCCATATTATCCGCCCAGCTTCAAAGCACGAAGGTTTGTTTTTGTACTTGGTACTCGATAAAGCTAAATCAAACCTAGCTTTGGCGCGCCGTAAAGTACAAGGCATCGAAGGCAAGCTTGAGGTATAAAAAGCTTGAGATACAAGTAATCTTCACGCTTCTCATTATTGAATTATCGCTCTTCCTGCCACTTCGAAGAGCGACAGCTCGATGCTCACCCTTTAACTATCAGTAGCTATCGGCATCGTTGAACAAGCTACTTTATATGCCTTATTTAAGTGAGGGCAACATGAAATGTATTGCGTATGTCAGTAGAACCACTGCCAATGAGCGCGGTATCAATCTGCCTGCCGGTTTGTCAAACATCGTGCAGATATCTCGCAAACGCAATCCAGCCGCGCAAATCTCAGGTGTTCTATCCTATCGCCGAGGCCAATACGTGCAAGTGCTAGAAGGGCCGGCTATCGAGATCGATAACTTGATGAAAAAGGTATTGGCTGATCCTAGGCATGACGATATATGGGTGTTTGTCGATGAAAAAGTGACGAAGCGTAGCTTCGATAATTGGAGGGTCAGTATCTTTGATTTTATCGATCAAGGCCCTATTTTTAAGACATTTATTGAAGACCATCAACAGACATTAGATGCTTTTACGTTTGAGCAAAAAGCACGTCTGCAAGATTTTATCAATTTAGGCAATAACAATGCCGTAGCGACTCATTATTACGATGGCAAATATCTAAAACTGCTGGCATGGCCTGACCTTAATCGGACCAGTCAACCGCAGCTGATTATGAATCTTTGCGTCAAATTGACCAAAAACCCTTATCCTTTTGACAGTTTAGTCGCGAGTGATGAATTTGGGACTTATGATCAGGTCACTGATATTATCAAAGATTTTGAGTCATTAGGGATACTGACGGTGACCGAGCCTGCGCCCAGTGCTGTGTCAGAGCCGGCTAAACCACAAAATATACCAGCAAAAAAACCGAGCAGGTTTTATGGTGCGATTAAAAGATTTTTAGGAATGGGGTAAGCAGTGGACTATCAGAAGCTAGCGATAATCGGAGAAGTAGGTGCCGGAAAAACTCAGCTGGTCAAGACTTTAAGCGAGATAAGTCCTCTTGAAACTGAAGCTAAGTCTAGTATCGATATAGGCAAAGAATATACGACTGTCGGTATCGATTATGGGCGTATTACTTTAGCCGATGATATGGCATTAGGTATTTATGGGGTGCCAGGTCAAGAGCGTTATTCTTTTTTGTGGGAGTTTGTCAATAGCTCTTTGTGGGGTCTGCTTATTTTGATTAAGTATGGCGACACCCCTGACTATAATAACTTGGACAAACTGCTGACTTTTTTTGCGCCAGAAAAAAACCAGACCACTTGTATCGTAGGAGTGACCCACTGTGAGGACGCCGACCCTGCAAGCCTAGCGGCGCTAGGACAAGAGGTTAGAGCGGTGCTCATGCATCATAATGTAGTCGCGCCTATTATCAATGCCGACCCTAGAAGCCGAGAGTCCGCTATTGGTCTATTGCAGCTATTTAATACTCTTAATAATGAACAGTAATGTTAGATACGATTATGGTAAATGAAAACTCCCAAGCAAAAGCGGTGCTCTCAAGCTGTATCAAAGAGCTTTGTGAAGCCAATAGAGAAATTGCGCTCGTGACTTTGTGTACCACTGATGGCTTTCCCATTAGTTGTTTTTCGATAAACGAGCTGAGCAATCAAGCAGATAAGTTTGCGGCGATGAGTAGCACGCTTTCAGCACTCAGCGATTCGTCTGCTAGTCAAATGCAGCAAGGAGAGTGTGAGATCACTATCGTGGAGGCGACGTCGGGTAATATGCTGTTTGTAAAAACAGACTATTTGAGTAAGCCTTGCGTGCTGACTATGGTTGCCAAAAACAAGATGACGTTAGCTGAAGCCAGATATAAGACGAAAAGACTCGCTAGTGAGATAACGGCTATCAGTACATAAAGCGACTCAAGATATCCTCTAAGCTTATAAAAAGCGCTGACTGAATATGATATTTAGTCAGCGCTTTTTTATTAGCTGGTATAAGCGAGCTACCATAAGTTAGGTGCTATACTCGATAAACAAACATTATCAGCATGGCTATAATCAATACTCATAGGCGGCTTATATAAGGTGTATTACCAATCACGATATAAAATCAATACCGAAAAAGGGAAGCGCCATCATGGAAAGATTTCAAGATATTAGTATGTTATTAGGCCGGGTGTTCTTATCACTGATGTTTATTGTATCAGGATTTAATAAGATCACTGACTATGCTGGGACCCAAGGATATATGGAGTCTATGGGCGTGCCAGCATTGATGTTGCCATTGGTTATTATACTTGAGCTGCTCGGTGGCATCGCTATTCTTATCGGCTTTAAGACTCGTATAGTTGCTCTTTTATTCATCGGTTTCAATGTGATATCCGCGCTCTTATTTCACAGTGATTTTGGCGATCAGACACAGATGACGATGTTTATGAAAAACATCGCTATCGCTGGTGGGTTTTTATTGTTATTTGCGCAGGGAGCTGGCGCTTATTCTGTTGATAATCATAAATACTATTAACATAAGCAACTAGCATAAACTGCTGATGCAGACTGCAAATAGCATAGCCGTAAACAGCTCAGTGCTAGCGTCGGTCTCTATAAAAACCATCCATTGTTCTTATTATAAGAATAGTTATTTGTTTTTAGTGCTGTTTATCTGTCTATAGTTAATAATTATAATAGGCCCATCGCTTAAACAAGCCAAACGAATATAAGGACAAATTATAAAAACGATCTATCATGCAGCAGACTCTCGCGGTAATGCCGATCACGGCTGGCTAAAAAGCCGTCACACTTTTAGCTTTGCCAATTACCACAATCCTGAGCGTATGGGCTTTGGTGCTCTTCGCGTCATCAACGATGACCAAGTGATTGCCGGACAGGGCTTTGGTAAGCACTCACATCGCGATATGGAAATTATTAGTATCCCACTATCGGGTAAGCTTGGTCATGGCGATGATATCGGTAACAACGGTATCATCGAGACCGGAGAGATCCAAGTGATGTCAGCGGGTACTGGTATCACCCATAGCGAGATGAATGCTGATAATAATGAGCCCGTGAAGTTCTTACAGATTTGGGTCATCCCAAACAAAGCCGGAGTTACGCCGCGCTATCAGCAGCTGCGTATGGATGAGAATATGCCGCACAATACGTTCAATCAAGTGCTGTCATCTAATGCAGACGACGCTGGCGTGTGGATTCATCAAAACGCTTGGTTCCATATGGGCCGCTTCGATAAAGGCGTGACTGAAACTTATGAGCTAAAAGATGCCAATAATGGTGTTTATGTACTAGTGCTAGAAGGTCAAGTGACCATCAATGATAGCACTTTAGATACTCGTGATGGCCTCGGTATTTGGAATACTAAGAGCTTTACAATGGATGCCAATGCAGAAGCTCGCGTGCTGCTTATGGAAGTACCTATGTAAATATTGAGTGTAGATATTGAGTAAATACTGAGTAGGTGCTGAGATGAAGTGTGGAATAGCGCTGATATATAGTACTACAGTGCGGCGTAATGATACGGTAGCTAAGATTACAACTGATATCACTAAAATAGCTATGTCTTATATTGCGACTATAGCTATTTTAGCATCATAATCGATAACACATAATAAGAGGCGCACGATGAGCATTCAAACCCTAGAGCCAAGAATAGCAGACGTCGGTGGTATCCCTATCGCGCGGTTATTACCCAATACTGGCAAAAAGCCTATCGGTGCTTGGTGCTTTTTGGATCACGCTGGCCCCGCTGAGTTCGGTCCCGATGACAGTGGTATGCAAGTCGGTCGCCATCCGCATACCAACTTGCAAACCTTTAGTTGGATGCTCAATGGTGAGGTGCTACATAAAGACAGCTTAGGTAATGAGCAAGTCATCACCAAAAACCAAGTCAACGTCATGACTGCAGGCACCGGCCTAAACCAAGGCATTAGCCATACCGAACAAAGCGTATTTCCTGATACTGGTGGCTCGCCTGATGCTGCGCGTGCCCTGAACATGGTGCAGCTATGGATCGCATTGCCCACCGATCAAAAAATCGAACGCGGTTTTCATCATTATCCCAATCTGCCTACTTGGACAGAGGATAATGCCGAGATGATACTGACTACGGGTAGCTATACCACAGCGGCAGGCGAGCGTTTCGAGGCACCTACGATTCAGTACTCAAAAATGGTTGGTATCGATGTCTACTGGAAGGAAGATGGAGAAGTGACCCTTACTCTAGAGCCAGGATTTGAGTACGGTATCTTAGTCTCAGAAGGTGAAATTGAGTCAGAAGGTAAAGTTTGCCCACAAGATCAGCTACTGCGCTTTCATGATCACGATGTGGCTAATAATAAAAGCATCAAGTTGGTCGCAAAAAAAGGTACTCGCGTGATGTTTATCGGTGGTGAGCCGCTAAACAACCAAGTACTACTGTGGTGGAACTTCGTGGCCGATAATAAAGAAGAGATCGAGCAGTCTATTATTGATTGGAACAATGGTCATGAGCGCTTTGGCAATGTTGACTCAGATATGAAGCGTTTGCCTGCCCCTGAACTACCAGAAGGCTTTAAAGGATAAAGGAAAAAGAAATCTATAAATGACTATTCGTTAAGTTAGCTTCTAAATTGTAATGTATTGCTTAGTTTAATTACAAAAAGAGAATATGGCTTGAGTCCGAATGTCTTTACAATATCTTCATTAAATTAAGTTCCATGTTTTATTTTTAATCAAAATCTATTGGAGAAAATGATGTCAAATTTACAAGATCTACAGCAATTAGCCGAAAAGCGTCGTTCTATTTACGCGCTAGGCGATCAGCTACCAGTGTCTAATGAAGAAGTCGTCAAGCTAGTTGAGCATGCGCTATTGCATACGCCCTCATCATTTAACTCACAGTCTGCCCGTCTAGTTGTCTTATTTGGCGAAGACCATAATAAACTGTGGGATATCACAGAAGAGACCTTAAAAGCTATCGTTGGCGATAATGAGCAGTTCCAAGCCACTAAAGACAAAATCGCCGGCTTTAGAGCGGGTGCGGGTACGGTACTATTCTTCGAAGATAAGGGCGTCGTCAGAAGTATGCAGGAAGCCGCGCCACTATATGCTGATCAGTTCCCAATTTGGGCACACCAGACCAACGCTATGCATCAGTATGTGATTTGGACGGCGCTTGCTAGCCTAGATATTGGAGCCAACTTACAGCACTATAATCCAGTTATCGATCAAAGAGTCGCTGCAGAATGGAATATCGCTGACGATTGGGAACTAAACGCCCAAATGGTGTTCGGTAGCATTGAGCAGCCTGCAGGCGACAAAGAGTTCAAGCCCGTTGAAGAGCGCATGAAAGTATTTGGCGCGTAAGTTACTGTTGTAAATACAACAATAGCCAGCACTAAAAATAAAACCCCGCTACTATGAATTTAGTAGCGGGGTTTTATTTATGAGAAACGGTTTGCACGGTAATGGCTACAATTTTATGATAATAGTCCCCTCTCCAAAAGCGTTATATCAATATAGCTTACAAATAACCATGAATTTTATTCATCTTATCTTTAAATAACATCGTTTTTATTCATGTGAGGTTCAAGGTATGATTCATCCCATACACAAATTAGCTTTTATCTGAGGCCTCGAGACGAGAGCTATCAGAGTAGTAAAGGGGACTATCATGACTCAGCCATTTACCTATACCATATCTAGCATACGTTTTGATGAACACTATCAGCCTGCCGACAGCACGCGACTAACGACCAACTTTGCCAATCTAGCGCGCGGCGTAAACCGTCAAGACAACCTTTGTAAGACACTGACAATGATAAACAACCGCTTTAATGATTTAGCGCATTGGGACAATCTCAACGCCGATCGTTATTCGGTAGAGGTTGATATCATCTCAGCAGACTTAGACGTGGCAGGCGACGGTCATACTTTCCCCAGTATCGAGATGCTACAAACCACGATTGTCGATCACAAGGATAACTCCCGTATCAGCGGTATGGTCGGCAATAGCTTCTCATCTTACGTGCGCGATTATGACTTTAGTGTGATACTGCCAGCGCATTTTGCCAACCATCCAGAATCAAAGCCGCCAGCGGAGTTTGGTGTGCTGCATGGTAAGCTATTTCAGCATTTATTGCGTTCAGACGCTTATCAAGAGCAGTTTGATAAGCAGCCGGTGATTTGCTTGAGTGTGTCCAGTAAGAGAACCTATGTGCGTACGGGCAACCAGCATCCGGTATTGGGCGCGGAGTACAAACAGGATGAACATTCATTAACTGATGATTACTTTTATAAAATGGGTCTTACGGTGCGCTACTTTATGCCGACAGGAAGCGTAGCGCCATTCGCATTTTATTTCGCCGGTGATTTGCTCAGCGACTACAGCGATCTGGAGTTGATTAGTGCTATTGCGACGATGGAGACTTTCCAGAAGATTTATCGCCCTGAGATTTATAATGCCAACTCCAGAGCAGGCGCGGTCTATCAGCCCAGTCTCAATTACCAAGACTACTCAAAGACGCAAGTGGTGTATGACCGTGAGGAGCGCAGCCAGCTGGCAGTGAAGCAAGGCAAGTTCACCGAAGAGACATTTATTACGCCTTATCAAGATATTCTAGATGAGTGGGCAGCAGGCTTTGCGGTAGACAAAAGCGCTGATGAACAAGTGGCTTAATAGAGCTTTAGATATTAAATATTACGATACAAAAGATGAGACAACATGGATATATTATTACCGACCTCAACCGCTGGCAGCTTGCCCAAACCCTCATGGCTGGCCGAACCTGAGAAAATCTGGTCACCTTGGGCATTAGAAGGTGATGAGCTGATAGAGGCAAAACAAGACGCCTTACGTCTGACCTTACAAGAACAGCAACATGCAGGGATAGATATCGTCAGTGATGGCGAGCAAACCCGCCAGCATTTTGTCACTACATTTATCGAACACTTAGACGGCGTCGATTTTGAAAACCGTAAAACCGTTAAAATTCGTGATCGCTATGAAGCAAGCGTGCCATCAGTCGTGGGTGCGGTGAGCCGTCAAAAGCCAGTATTTGTGGACGATGCAAGGTTCCTACGCGCGCAAACCGATCAGCCAATCAAATGGGCGCTGCCCGGCCCGATGACCATGATCGATACGCTGTATGATGGTCACTACAAGAGCCGTGAAAAACTGGCATGGGAGTTTGCTAAAATTCTCAATCAAGAGGCCCGCGAGTTAGAAGCGGCTGGTGTGGATATCATTCAGTTCGATGAACCTGCATTTAATGTATTCTTCGATGATGTCAACGACTGGGGCATTGCGACACTAGAGCGTGCTATAGAGGGACTTCAATGTGAGACAGCAGTACATATCTGCTACGGTTACGGCATCAAAGCCAATAATGACTGGAAAAAAACGCTGGGCTCAGAGTGGCGTCAGTATGAGCAAGCGTTTCCTAAATTGCAGCAGTCCAATATCGATATCGTCTCATTAGAATGTCAAAACTCGCATGTGCCCATGGATTTGATAGAGCTCATCCGCGGTAAAAAAGTGATGGTTGGTGCAATCGATGTCGCCACTAATGATATTGAAACTCCTGAGGAGGTAGCCGATATGCTACGCAAGGCCTTACAGTTTGTCGATGCGGACAAGCTGTATCCCTCGACCAACTGCGGTATGGCGCCGTTGTCTCGTGAGGTGGCACGCGGCAAGCTACATGCGCTGAGCGCTGGTGCGGCAATCGTGCGGCAAGAGCTGAGCGTTTAGCAAAACTTAACAAGTTCTGGCTTGTTTAAGCTTATGAGTGGCCTCAGTTAACAAGGTACTTATAGATTTAACGTTTCTCAGGATTGTAGTAATGATAAAAGATATGATTGAAGCCACTGATTTTAGAGATGCCATGGCGCTATTGCCCACGGCGGTCAATGTGATCACCACCAATGGTCCGTCAGGCACTCATGGGTTTACTGCCTCGGCGGTATGTAGCGTCACTGATACACCGCCGACACTGCTGGTATGTATGAATCAAGCGGCGCGCTCGCATGGGCATTTTGTGGATAATAAAGTCTTGAGCGTCAATGTGCTTGGTGCCCAGCATGAACACTTATCCAATGCTTTTGCTTCTAAACTAAGCTCAGATGAGCGCTTCGAGCAAGGAGTTTGGACTGAGCTTGTGACAGGCGCGCCTATCCTGAAAGATGCGCTAGTGAGCTTTGATTGTGAGATTGAGCACATTCAAGAAGTGGGTACGCATAGTGTGCTGATGTGCCGAGTGGTCGCTATCAAACCTCCAGAATCCCCAAGCGGGCAAGATGAGAGTTTAGTGTATTTTAACCGTGCTTATCATTACGTCGGTCAAGTTGAGCTTGTATAAGTCATAACTGGCATTAATATAGAGCACTTGCTCAGAAAATAAATCAATATAAGAAGACACTATCCCGTGGAACTACTCATTTTTTTAATCATAGGTGCACTAGCAGGTTTTGCGGCCGGGCTTTTCGGCGTGGGCGGTGGCACCATTATCGTACCGCTGTTATTTATCGTCTTTACCCAAATGGGCTACGATGCCGATACCATTATGCATCTGGCTTTGGGGACGTCGCTTGCGACCATTATCGTCACTTCGATCAGCTCGCTGATGGCGCATAATAAAAAGGGCGGCGTCATGTGGCCGGTCTTTAAAAATCTAGCACCTGGTTTGGCGCTAGGGTGCTTTTTGGGAGCAGGGATAGCAGGGCAAATATCAGGGTTATATCTGCAGCTGATTGTCGGGGTGTTTTTACTGTGGGTCGCTTATAGAATGTTTACCGCTGGTAAAAGACGTACACATATGAGTGATGCGAGTCATACGCCTGTGGTATTACCGTCTAAACCCAAGCAACTTGCGGCAGGTGGTGTTATTGGTGTGGCTTCGGCCATTTTTGGTATTGGCGGTGGCAGCTTAACGGTGCCATATCTCACCCGTTATAATGTGGTCATGCAAAAGGCGGTAGGCACGTCGGCGGCGTGTGGTTTGCCTATTGCCATTGCTGGTGCGCTCGGCTTTATGTTCTTTGGTATGCAGCAGCAAGTTGATGTACCCAATACCATTGGCTTTGTGCATATTTATGCCTTTTTGGGCATTGCGAGTATGAGCTTTTTTACCGCTAAAGTTGGGGCAAAAGTCGCTCATATGCTCTCACCGCCACTGTTAAAGAAGTGCTTTTCGGTATTGTTATTCGTAGTGGGACTTTATTTTCTTTATAAGGGGTTGGTTTGAAGGTAGCTTGGGCTTAGGAGGATTTCCAATCAATGCTTTTAGAGTGAAGGGGCTTTATTGAGGTACAGCCTACGTATTGCGCGGTGCAAACATAATAATAGCCATACCTAGCAGTGCCACTGATGTCCCTAATATATCCCATGTCGTTGGCCGAATACCATCGACCGCCCATAACCACAAAATTGCGATCGTGACATACACGCCACCGTAGGCGGCATAAACTCTGCCAACAGCGGTTGGATGTAAAGTTAGTAGCCATACAAAAGCGGCCAAACTAAACGCACTAGGGACAAGAAGCCATATAGACTTACCTTCTCTTAGCCATAAGTAGGGTAAATAGCAGCCTACAATCTCTGCTAATGCCGTAACAGCAAAAAGCCCAACGGTTTTTAATTCAGACAAAACACTTACCTCTTTAGTCATTGGTGTTGTGGCGTTAGCGTGTATTGTCTCACTATAAAAACACTTTCAAAAAACACACTATTATGTACATTAGATCTTTACTAATGACCTGAACCTTCAACACTATCTACCCAATCAAACGCCTCCAAAATGTTCATCCATTGCTCATCTAATCCTGCTTGTATGAGCAAAGGCTCACCGGTGACGGGATGACTAAGCGCTAAACACTGCGCATGCAGCAGCATCCGCGTACACTCATATTGACTACGAAAAAATCGATTGTGCCGTCCATCACCGTGGCTAGTATCGCCTACTATAGGATGGAATAGATGTTTCATATGCCGGCGCAGCTGATGCTTACGCCCTGTCTTAGGTATCAAACGCATAAGACTATAGCGGCTAGTGTCATGCTTTCTTGATACCGCAAATGGCAGCTCTATTTGAGCCAGACGTTGCCAATGAGTCACTGCTTCTTGGGCAGGCTTGTCCAAATTGGCAAACTTGTCAGCGATGGCATCGGGCTTAAAACTTAATGCATAATCAACACTACCTTGCTCTGACATAAACCCGCGCACCACGGCTAAATATTGCTTGGTGACCCTGCGCTCCGTAAACGCCTCGGTCAGACTGCGCGCCACAGCAGCGCTTTTAGCAAAGAGCAATACCCCTGAGGTTGGTCTATCCAGTCTATGTACTGGATAGACATGACAGCCTACCGCATCACGGGTCAGCTGCAAGGCAAAGCGTGTCTCGCCCTTATCTAGCCAGCTTCGATGCACGAGTAGACCTGCCTCTTTATTGATTGCTACCAAAAATTCATCCTCATAGAGGATCTCTATTGGATCGCTGTGTTGGTCAGTGTTGCCGTTGTCGTGATCCATATTCATATCGTCAGCGCCCATACTGTAGAGACTATTATTATATATCTACTGCCTTTTATACCTATCGTCTTTACCGCATTGATAACGGCATAGTAAATTTGTGTCCTGTCTATAATTTATAAACAAATGTACGATAATATTAAGGTATCGACGAGTTGTTGGATTTTCCCATTTTTATAAAAAAATCCTCCACCATCTATTTTGTATAAGATAGCGGAGGGTTTAGTACGTCACTATAAGTTTTGGAATAAACGATATTTACTAATAAATTACTTTAAAATCAGTACCTTATATTATTCGACTGTGACGCTCTTGGCCAAATTACGTGGCTGATCGACATCGGTTCCGCGCATCACTGCTACGTGATAGGACAGTAGCTGCACGGGTACGCTGTAGACGATTGGCGCAAGATCTTCGCAAACATCAGGTATATAAACGACATGCAGACGATCCTCTGCCACCATCTTGCTGGATTCACCAGCGAAGACAAACAGCTCACCGTGGCGCGCGTGCACCTCTTGCATATTAGCTTTGAGCTTATCGAACATACTGTCCTTAGGCGCGAGCACGACGATAGGCATGTCCTTATCGACTAGCGCTAATGGCCCATGTTTTAGCTCACCTGCCGCGTAGCCTTCTGCGTGAATGTAGGAGATTTCTTTGAGCTTAAGCGCGCCCTCTAAAGCGATTGGGAATTGTAAGCCGCGACCTAAGAACAGACAGCTTTTCTTATTCTCGAATTTTTCGCTCATTGCTTGGATATCGCCATCAAGATGGAGGCTAGCGTACAACTGACTAGGCAGCTTATGCAGTCCAGCGAGTAGAGTCGTTAAGCGCTCATCGTCCAAACGCGATTGAGTGACGCCAATCTTTAGTACCAGTAGCATCAGCGCCACTAACTGAGTGGTAAAGGCTTTGGTCGAAGCAACGCCAATCTCAGGGCCGGCATAGGTAGGCAGATAAATATCGGTTTCACGCACTAGTGAGGAAGTCGGTACGTTACATAGAGCTAAGCTGACAAGGCCGGTAGGCGCTTGCTTTTGGGTGTCACGTAGCGCCGATA
The DNA here is from genome assembly GCF_000511655.1 of Psychrobacter sp. TB15. NCBI lineage: Bacteria > Pseudomonadati > Pseudomonadota > Gammaproteobacteria > Moraxellales > Moraxellaceae > Psychrobacter > Psychrobacter sp. TB15. The sequence goes on along the minus strand of NZ_AYXN01000040.1, from coordinate 119,664 downwards.
GCGTATCTGCCGTCTCACCTGATTGCGAGATGCAAATGACTAAGGAGTTATCAATGACGACCGGATTGCGATAGCGGAACTCGCTTGCCACTTCGACTGAGCAGGGTAGACGCGTTAAATTCTCAAACCAATATTTGGCCACCATACCGGCGTGATAGCTAGTACCACAAGCGATCACTTGAATGTGGCGAATACCAGCAAGCTTAGATTCATGACGCTGTAAAAAGTCGGCTTTTAGTTGGTAGCTGTTTTTAGCGTCGTCATCTATCTGCTCATTTGAGACAGTGCTCTCTAGTGCCATCTCAAGCGTGCGAGATACCGCATCTGGCTGCTCGTAAATCTCTTTGAGCATATAGTGTTTGAACTCGCCTTTATCGGCGTTGTGCTGCTGCGCGTCAATCTCATTGATCTTACGACTGACCTCTACGCCATCGGCATAAACGCTAACCTTATCGCGCGTGATTTTAGCGATATCGCCTTCTTCTAGGTACATAAAGCGATTAGTCACAGGTAGTAGCGCCAACTGATCTGAGGCAATAAAGTTCTCGCCGATACCGACACCGATGACCAGTGGCGAGCCAAGTCGTACCGCAATTAGCTCATCTGGGCAGTCGACATGGACGATACCCAAAGCAAAAGCGCCATGTAGCTTTGGGATAACAGCGCGAACCGCTGCTAGTAAGTCGTTATTTTGGCTATATAAGTCATTGATAAGATGTGAGACCACTTCGGTATCAGTCTGCGATGTAAACTCGTAACCTTTCGCGATGAGCTCTTCTTTGAGCTCAGCATAGTTCTCAACGATACCATTATGGACGACGGCAATTTTACCTGAGATATGCGGATGCGCGTTACGCTGCGCAGGCTCACCATGAGTCGCCCAGCGGGTATGAGCGATACCGATATGACCATCGAAAAACTGCGGATTGACCGCTACAGCATTGACCAGTTCTTGCACTTTGCCCACTTGGCGCTCACGATGTAGCTCATTATTACGAATCACCGTGAGACCTGCAGAATCATAGCCTCTGTATTCTAGGCGTTTGAGTCCTTCTAGTAAGATATTAGCGATATTACGCTCAGCGACCGCGCCGACTATTCCGCACATAGTGATTCCTTAAATTCGATGTTTTAGAGTGACAATATTTGTGATTTCGATAGCTGTCTTGATAAGTTTGTTTGGAGCCATATAGCAGTAAGCAGCACCACTAGTGTTGTCGCGCTGCTTATTTCTGACTGCAGTGTGTAGCAAGCCAACTACTGAGCTACTGCTATTTTTTGGTCGGACGTTGAAAATTGTCCTTTTGTACTTGGCGGCCTCGGCCGAGTGCTAGTGCATTGGCATCGACATCTTTTGTGATGACTGAACCTGCTGCCACTGTTGCGGTATCACCGATGGTCACGGGTGCTACTAAGCTTGAGTTGGAGCCGATAAAAGCGTTGTCCTCGATGATAGTCTGCGACTTGTTAACGCCGTCATAGTTACAAGTAATGGTACCTGCACCGACATTGACATCCGTGCCGATAGTGGTATCACCGATATAGCTTAGATGATTGACCTTACTGCCTTGGCCGACGACGGACTTTTTAATCTCAACGAAATTACCGATTTTGCTGTGGTCGGATAGTACAGTGTTAGGACGTAGGTGGGCGAAAGGACCGACATCCACGCCTGCACCGATATTTGCTTGATCGATGACGCAGTTTGGCTTGATATAGCAAGCATTACCGATTTGTGAGTTTTTGAGCACATTGCCCGCTTCGATGTAGACGTTATCACCGAGTACGCAGTCGCCTTCGAATACCACATTGACATCGACAAACACATCTTGCCCCGCGCTGAGGCTACCACGAATATCGACACGAGTAGGATCAGCAAACTGCACGCCCGCGACTTGCAGATCGTGCACCAGCTTATTTTGCCATGAGCGCTCTAAGCTTGCGAGCTGCTGACGGTTATTGACGCCTTCGATTTCAAAAGCATGCTCCGGCTCGATAGCAGCAATAGCGATACCATCAGCGACTGCCATTTTGACAATATCGGTTAAATAATACTCATTTTGCGCATTGTCATTTGACAACTTAGGCAGGTATTTATGTAGCAGGGCATTATCGACACAATAAATACCGCTATTGATCTCAGTGATTTGCTGCTCTGCGTCACTGGCATCTTTTTGTTCGACGATGGCTTCGATATTGCCATTCGCGTCGCGCTTGATTCGACCAAGGCCAAACGGATTATCAACGGTTAGTGTCAACATCGACATACCATCAGTATTAGCGGATTGCAGTGCGCTTAATGTCTGACGACTTACTAGGGGCACATCGCCATATAAGATTAGGCTTTGACCAGTTTGTGGTAGTTTCTCCAAAGCGACTTTGACCGCGTGCCCCGTCCCTAGCTGCTCTGTCTGCTCTACCCAAGCCAGATTATAAGCGCTCATCGCTTCTTGAACTTGCTCCCCGCCAAAGCCATAGACGACGATAGTCTCATCCACTGTCAAATGATGACAAGTATCTAATACATGACTCAATAAGGGCTTGCCAGCAAGGGTTTGCAGTACTTTAGGTTTAGCCGACTGCATACGCGTGCCTTTGCCGGCAGCGAGGATAATTACAGAAAGAGAAGAGGTCATAATAGCTCGATAGTTGTAACAAAATATATTGAAATTATAGCCTAAAGCCAAACAAAAATCATATAGGCTTTGTATGGATTTGGCTGCACTCTTTGTAAAAAGTCTCGTCTTATATCGAAGCTATAGCAGCATACCCGCCATAACTATCAGCCAAACTACAGCGGCCATGATACCGGCGATAATGTCGTCGAGCATAATACCTAAGCCGCCAGCGACTTTTTTATCTGCCCAGCCAATCGGCGGCGGCTTGATAATGTCAAAGAAGCGAAACAGAATAAAGGCAATAATGAGCGCAAAGATAGCGATAGGCTGGCTAATATCTGACCAAAAGCTAGTGGTACTGACGCCTAAATAAGAGAAGGGCAGTAAGGTAATCCAAATACCTGCCCATTCATCCCAAACGATATGCGGATCATCATGGACACCCATCAGCTCTGAGCTGCGATCACAGATCCAGACGCCAATGACACAAGACAAAAGGGTAATAATCAAAAAGGCAGTAAAGCCTAAGCTTAATAAAGGAATAGCGACAATCAGTCCACCAACCGTACCCCAAGTGCCAGGTGCGCGGCGCGGCAGGCCGCTGCCTAAACCTAATCCTAGCCAATACACAATAGTATCGAGGGTACTTGCACCCGCTGGCAGGGGCGGGCAGTCATTGGCTTTACTAATATCAGGTTTATGCAGGTCGTCAGTCATGGGCTAACCTATAAAATGTTGATAACCCGTAAATGAGGGTAGCGTAGTAAAAGGAGCGGGATGCTCTTTGGTAACGGCTTGTCCATTATAAAACAGCCGTGGGCGCGGCTCTTGTAGCGCCGAATCGGTCGCCGCGACTTCGCCGATACAAGTGATTTGCGTGTTAGTCAATTGGCTAGCAGGCGGCTCGACATCAGCAGGCAACGTAAAGGCCAGCTCGTAGTCATCGCCGCCGGTTAACTGACACAATAAGCGTTCAGCTTCATCTACCTGTAACAAGGGCTGGCTCGTCGGCAGCTTTTCTATATCGATACGCATGGTGACGCCGCTTTGCTGACAGATATGCGAGAGGTCCTGATATAGGCCATCGGAGATATCTATCATCGATGTAGCGTCAGTCTTTGCAAGCGATGCGCCAAGCTGAATGCGCGGTGTCGGCATATGTAACCTGTGCGCTAACTGTCGCCCCGTCTCACTATCAGGATGATTGAGTGCATAAGCGGCATCACCAAGGGTGCCTGAAACATAGACCTTGTCACCTGCTTTTGCGCCTGAGCGGTAGACAGCGTTCGTATTGGCAGTCAATAGCCCTTGCGCGTTAACGCTTAACACTAAAGTATCATTGCGCGTGGTATCGCCGCCGATTAAGGTCACGCCAAATAATTGGCAGGCGTGATGCAGGCCTTTAGCAAAGCCGCTTAGCCACTGCTCATTTGCTAAGCGCTCAGGTAGCGCTAAGGCTAATAAAATACTGTGCGGCGTCGCACCCATAGCGGCGATATCTGAGACATTGACTGCGACGGCCTTATAGCCAATCTGAAAAGCCAGCTCATTAACCTCATTCCAATCCGCGCTAAAGTGGCGGCCTTGCACCAAAGTATCGATACAACTGACCAAGCGCGCGCCTGTTGGCAGACTCATTACCGCAGCATCGTCACCGATGGCTTTTTCTATACCAGCAGAAGGCTGCTCATCTTGCAGAGTGCTAAATATACGCTCAATCAGCTCAAACTCAGTCATGGCTAGTCTTTATTATTAGTAACAGTATTATTAGTGTTATTGCTATCATCGACGCTATCAGCAGTTGCTGGCGCGGCAGCTGCATTTTTAATCGCTTGCTTGGTGGCGGTACTGGATTTATTCGGGCGGTCGCGCTTAACGTTGGTTTTATTAGCGCTGATACGCAGCTTATTAGAAGCGGTAGGCTTATCGGCAGGACTTGTAGCTGACTCGGTATTGGTAGTCGCTTGCGACACGGCTTGCGGCTGAGCGGCAGCTTTTTGCGAAGTACGTTTATTGGCTTTAGTATCAGCATCAACCTCAAGCGCGCGTAATTCAATCGCGAGTCTATCGAGTACCGCATTGATCAATTTGTGCGCGTCAGTTGCACCGAAGTGATTATTGAGCTTCATTGCTTCATCAAGCACCACTTTATAGGGAATCTCAAGACGGTTTTGCAGCTCATAAGCACCAATCAACAAAATCGCGTGCTCAACAGTATCGAGCTGTTCGACTTTGCGGTCAAGGTGTTGCTCAATTAAAGCGTCCAGCGCTTCGATTTGCTCTGGGATATCGCGCATCATTTCGTGATAGTAGCCAATGTGTACGGTGTGCATAGCGTTCGTGGCACGGGTACGCGCGGCGATATCGTGAGGGGCGTTGTCTTTCCAGCCAAGCTTATCTGTGGTCTCAAAACGGCGATCGGTTACTAGCCACTCATACAAGCCTTGCATCGCAAAGCGGCGCGCCTTACGTACGGCAGTATGGGTCGTCTTATAAGTCGACTCACTCATATCGAAGTTTTGTTCCTCACTGCTAGCAACCGCTTTATCAGTAGGATTGCTAGTAGTTTTTGCCGTCTTTGCTTCATGGATAGCGCGTTTGAGTTGGTCAGTCATGAAAAATACCTAAGGTTTAAACAAAAAGTTTAACTAAGTGAATAAATAGCCAATAAAATGTTAAATAGTAGTCGATTGGCAACTTTGCCAGTCCGTTGTGGCGCTTAAGCGCCATGATTTTTGACCATAGCGCCTATTAAAAGTATTTGTAAAAGTACTTATTGAAAACTTGAAACGTTATTCTTGGTTTAGCATGAGCTTTTAAAACCCGCATTCGAGGCAGTCTTTGTCATGTCAACCTAATCATAAAAAGCTCTACGTAAAGAGCCGTATGATAATGCTTTATCTTTTAAACCTAAGCATCATCACTAGTATCATAGTCATCATCAACGTCTAGCTGCGAGAGTACCGCTAGCATCTCCAGCACCACCATAGCGGCTTCTGAGCCTTTATTACCGGCTTTCGTGCCAGCGCGCTCAATCGCCTGCTCGATGCTGTCGGTGGTCAGTACGCCATTAGCAACAGGAATATTATAATCGATCGCAACGCTGCTTAAGCCTTTAGCAGACTCGCTCGCCACAAAATCAAAGTGCGGGGTGCTGCCACGGATGATCGCGCCTAAAGCAATAATGGCGTCAAAACGATCCGACTCTGCGGCGCGCTGGGCAACCAAAGGCAGCTCAAAAGCACCAGGGACGCGAACGACAGTGATATTGCTACCAAGTACGCCATGACGTAGAAGTGCATCGATCGCGCCATCGACTAAGGATTCAACGACGAAGCCATTAAAACGACCGACGACGATACCGATACGTGCGTCTTCATTCTGATGCAAATTACCATCGATATGCGTCACATCATTGCGCTGCTGTTGTAAATTTGACATAAAAATATCCTTTGATTTTATTAGGGCGTGTTGAACATTCGACCATGGCACTGACAGCGACTATTTTTTAGGCGATTCGATGTTAAAAATAATAAGTTTAGTCATTCTAAGCGCTTATTTTTAACGATGAAGCGGCAAAAAAGAGTCCTGTCCCCTGCTTTTATCGTTGGGGCTGATGCTAAAATTGCCCCATACTGCGTTACAAATCTCGCTAAGGCATCTGCATTATCGTCGCTTTGTGCCTTGTCTGGAACAATTTTAGCGATCAGCAGTGCCTATTTGCGAATGTTCAACACGCCCTAATTGTTAAATAATAATTGAATAATGAAAAAGGCTAAAATAAGTTGTTGACTATGATAGCATTTTTTTGCGCTCATGGTTGACTTAAGCGCTTATTATAAACGCATTTCAATCCCGCGCGCTGCCATGTATTGCTTGGCCTCTTGTACGCTATACTCACCGAAGTGAAAGATGCTGGCGGCGAGTACCGCATCGACGCCGCCTTCAAGTACGCCATCGACTAAGTGCTGTAGATTACCGACACCGCCTGAAGCGATAACCGGAATGTTGACCTGATCGGTAATATGCTTCATTAGCGCTAAGTCATAGCCTTTTTTGGTACCATCACCATCCATCGAGGTGACCAATAGCTCGCCTGCGCCAAGCTCTGCCATTTTACGTGCCCAAGCGACGGCATCGATCCCGGTAGGCTTGCGGCCACCATGAGTGAAAATCTCCCAGCGTGGCACTTTTATGCCATTGATGTCGATATCGGCAACGCGCTTGGCATCGATGGCGACGACAATACATTGATTACCAAATTTCTGCGCAGCTTCACCGACGAATTCAGGTGTAAAAACCGCGGCTGAATTAATCGCCACCTTATCAGCGCCAGCATTGAGCAGATTGCGAATATCGCTAATTTTACGTACGCCGCCGCCTACGGTGAGTGGCACAAAGACGCTCTCCGCCATGCGCTCAACCGTATGGTAAGTGGTATCACGCGCATCGCTGGTGGCGGTAATATCTAAAAAGGTAATCTCATCTGCGCCTTGCTCATTATAGCGGCGGGCGACTTCGACAGGGTCGCCAGCATCGATAATATCGATGAATTGTACGCCTTTGACCACCCGGCCATTATCAACGTCCAAACAAGGAATGATACGCTTTGCTAACATAGGGCCTTTCACCTTATAATCAATGCATTCAAGGCGCTAGTCTACCAAAATCATTGCCATATCAGGCAGGTTTTCGCTAAATTTATCTGCTTTTAGTGACTGTTTACTCAGACCGCGTATAATTACCGGCATTACCTGCCAAATTCGCCTTATTTCTTTATTTTATTCTATTGCCACAAGTGAGATATCATGTCCGTCTATACCCAGTTAACCGATGATCAATTTGCTGCCTTTTGCGCAAGCTTTGGCGTGTCCTTTGTCCGCGCTATTCCTATTACCCAAGGCATCAAAAACTCGAACTGGTTTATTCAGACTACCGATGATGCTGAGGGCGATTACTCTTACGTCTTCACCTTGTTTGAAGAGCGCCCGCCAGAAGATATCGAAAAAATGGCGGTCATTCTTAATCAGTTAGACGGTGAGCTACCCGTTGCTGCCCCTTTAGCTTTGATTGAAGACAGTATGGGTAATAATGAAAATAGTGAAGATAAACGCTATGTCATTCGTTATGAAGATAAGGCCATCACTATCGTGCCGTGCCTGGCAGGCGCGCATCCGCAAGAGACCACGCCGGCGATGTGTCATGAGATCGGCGCGGCGTTAGCGATGCTGCATGAAACCCTGCAAGCGCTACAACCGGCACAAGACTACGGCGTGCCCCTCTATCCGTGGAGCGAGGTGCGCGACCGTGAAATGCAGTTTATGCCTGGCGATGAAGCCAAGCTGATGCGTGATATCTGGCAGGCATACGCGGATTTGCCTTTAGCTGAGCTGCCGCAAGGTCTATGCCATCTTGATATGTTTGCGGATAATACGCTATGGAACTTAGCAAGAGACAATGAGACATTAACGGGGCTGCTTGATTTTACTGAGGTCAGCGTCGAGCATTATGTGATGGATATCGCCATTACGATTAATGACTTTTGTACTACGTGGGGCGACGCTGAGCAAGGCGAAACGGTAAATTTTGATCGCCAAAAAATGAGCGCTTTTTTGCAAGGCTACGAGTCCAAACGCGCGCTGACTGATGATGAAAAGCAGGCCATGCCAGTGATGCTTGCCAAAGCGGCAGTGATTTTCTGGCTACTGCGCCTTAACGTCATCTACTACAATCGTTCTGAGGGGCGTACCGGCGACAACATCATGGTCAAAAACCCTGACCTGATGAAGCGCCTTGCCGCTTATCATTGGGCGCAGGTCGAAAAAGCGCAAGATTCGGTGTTTGTGCTAGAGCATACCCGCTATGAGGATGATAATAGCGATAATGACATCGAAGATTTTAAACTCATTGGCGTGTTTACAAGCTTAGAGCAAGCAAAAGCCGCGATCGCACAATTAACCACGCAGCCAGGCTTTAAAGACTATCCTAACGGCTTTCATATCGATGAATATCCGCTGGATCAAATCAACTGGTCATCAGGGTTTGTGGTTTACTAAGTTGGTTTGTACCTTTTTATCAGCTAATAAAAATATCTTTATGGTAAAGGCAGCGCTATTGTGACATTACTGGTGATAAAAATGTTGATCGCAAACAAGCGAGGTAAGGCTAAGCCTACGCGCGCAATCAATAAACGCGTGGCTGCAAGCTCTACGTTGCCAAATATTTCACCCCTTCACGCAGTACCTTCTAAGGATAACTCTATGAGCGATCAAGTCGACAACTGGCATAAGCTGGCGCGCTACGATACCAATATGCAAGGCGAGCTGCACGCCAACTTGCTCCGTAACAACGGCATCACCGTGTCTTTACAGCCGCTCAGCGCTATTCCCGGGATGAATTCTGGCGTAGTGCTCTGGGTGGAGGTAAGCGATTTGGCGCAGGCTCAGCGTATCTTAAGCAGTGTTGAGGACGATAGCGACGGCGAGGCGTTACTTAATACTATGAGCGATGCAGAATTAGGAATAGTGACCGATACGGCGATAAATAGTACAAATTCAGATAATCAGGGCGGTAATCGATAAATGTGTCAGCTTTTAGGAATGAACTGTAACACCCCAACAGATATTGGCTTTAGCTTTGCAGGATTTCGCAAGCGCGGCGGGATGACGGACAGTCATGAAGATGGCTTTGGCATTGCTTTTTTTGAGCGTAGTGAATGCGCGGTGCAAAACGACTCAACCGGTTTGCGCCTATTTCATGACAACCGTCCGAGTCACTTGTCGCCAGTGGCCGATTTGGTCAATAACTATCCGATCAAGGCCATGAATGTCATTGCGCATATTCGTAAAGCCACCCAAGGACAGAACTGCCTTGCCAATGCGCATCCCTTCGTGCGTGAGGTCTGGGGCGAGCAGTGGGTATTTGCGCATAATGGTCAGATGAATAAAGCCTTTATCGAGCGCTGTCAGCGGCTACAAGACAATGGTAACGCCGGGCATTGTCAGCCTGTCGGCTCGACCGATTCTGAAATGGCGTTTTGTTATTTGATTAACCGTCTTAAAAGTACATTTAAATCGCGTCCCGATGATAAGACGCTGTTTAACTTTTTGACGACCCAATGCCGTTATCTGTCCGCTAATGGGCTATTTAACTGCCTGATATCCAATGGGCGTTGGCAATTGGCTTATGCCGGCAGCTTACTGTTTTATCTCACCCGTCAAGCACCATTTGGTGAGGCTAAACTAGCGGATGATGACTTGGCCATTAACTTTGGCGATGTCACCACCGATACCGATAAAGTGACAATATTAGTCACCGTACCTTTGACCGAAAATGAAAAATGGCAACAAATTGCGGTTAATGAGTGCCTAATCTTTCAAGATGGCGAGATACTATTTAAAGACAGTCCAAGTCAGCGTAAGTTCTTGACGATTGAGGAAGGGATTGCGATTGCGCGGTCAGTCGGGGCGAGTGTTTAGGTGATTATGCTAAATAAACCCCACAACACCGCTTAAACTTCTCACCAGACCCGCAGATACACGGCTGCTTTTGTGTCACGCTCATCGCGACCGTTGGATCTAAAAAGAACCAAGTCTCATTAACAGCCTCATCTTTTACTTTTACAAAAGTAGAGCGCTCATGATGCGCCGCTTGCTGAGCATCCGCTGTCGTGTAAAACGCCTTAAACTCAACTTGCGCGTGACGCTTACCAAGCTTTGGCGTGTGTTGAATAATCTCTAATCCTGCCCAAGGCGTCTGTTTCGCCCAGTCCTCAATCGCTGCAACATCAAGTAAACTCTGCTGGGCAGGCAAGGTAGTGGTAACGATATACTCGGGTAAAACTTTGACAAAGGCGCTATAGCGAGTGCGCATCAGCCGCTCTGCAGTTTCCGCTTTTTTTAGCCCTTTATGATACGGCTGACAGCAGTCGCTATAAGCGATAGGTTGACTCAAAGAGTTTGGGGTGGGCGAGACTTGGCAAGGACATAGGGTCATAATTTACTCTACTATTGTTTCGTTTACTTATTCAGTTTAACGCAAATAATCTTCTAATATTGCAGGCAATATGCCTACTCTTAATTGGGCCCAAGGCTCAGGATTACGTAACTGCTGCCAAAACTCAGTTACAGGCGGCGCAAAATAGATAAGTAGCGCAATAAGTACATACAATAATAGATACCACCATTTATCCTTATGCTGATAAAACTTCATCGCTGTGCCTGATGAGCGCTTCATTTTCATATTTGATAAGTTAACGCTATACAGCTCATCGAGCAGCAAATGCACCATCGCCCCAGTGAACAAAAACAGGCCGTAAAACCAGCTGGCGCTCAAGGAAGCTTGTAGCACGTAATAGCTCAAACATGTCAACCCTAAGCCTAGTATCATCATATAGGGTACGGAGTGGATGACGCCGCGATGCACAGTTAAGTTGGTAAAGATATAGAACACCACATAACGCATGAACGCGTAGCCTGCCAGCCACAAAACCATCAGTGATAATAAGCTTAGCTCACTGCGCCAATGCATAACCAGAGCAAAGGCAAAGACGAACGAGATCAGATTAAACCCAAGCTTAATCGGCGTCGAGTTGTCCGAGTCCAGATCAGGTAGCAGACCGCCGACTGTGCCTAGCATTACGCACATCAAAAATCCAGAATCATCGATCAGTCCCGCTTTATACACAGTTAAGCTTGCTACCCCACTTGCCATAAATGCGACGTTTAAGTGGGTATTAAAATTTGCCATGTTTCTTTTTTATCCGTTATCTCGTTATTCATCATCTCTTGATAAGACGTACAGCCTGTTTGCCTAGCGCCAAAAAAGCGCTCTATGATAGCATAGGCCACTTTGCTATAGGCTCTAAGATAATTACTGCGACGATGCTTACTATGACTACTTCTACTTCTACTTCGACAAATCACAATTTTGCTAGCGCTCTTACTGAGCGGCGATTAGAGGCCAGCTTTGCCAATATCGATTGGCACGCGCCTTGGCTATATCATTTAAGTCAGCTTGATTATCTTAGTAAAACGATAAGCAGTTTAAGCCGCTCGTCTGACAATCAAGTGAATTCGGATAGGTATATTAACGATAATCAGCAAACAGCTCGTATCGCTAAAGTATTAAACCAAGCGCTAACGCAGCAAGGCGCGGCGGATAAACAGTCGCTACCTAGGACTAAACCTAGCGCTGATAATCACCCTCATACTCTTCAGTTTGTCTCTCAAAACGCATTGCCCGATGGCGAAGCTTACGAGCAGTTCATTGGCACCACTGGCAAGATTCCGACGCGCGATAACCTACATGATTTATTTAACGGCAGTATTTGGCTCACCTTTCCCAAGACCAAGGCCATGCTCAATTATCATCACATGCTTGAGATTGCCAAATGTAGTGAAGAGCCAACTGGTAGTAAAAACCGTGGCCGCGTGCGCGATACCATCAATGGTATGACGTACACCACTTTTAACTTGCGCAACCGTGGCCGCGTGCGCGATACCATCACCGTGTTTGATGAGAACGGTGCAATTTTAGTGACCTCTGATACTAGCATTGGTGAGGCTTTGATCGACTTTGATTGGCAAAACAGTCTAGTCAAACCAAGAAAGTATTGGGATAAAATGGATAGCCCTAGCAAAGACGCTAAAGCTGCGGTTTATATTTTTGGTCATGCCCTCCTTGAGCAATTGATAGCGCCGCGTAAGCCGTTGTGCGCGCATAGTGTGGTCATTCACGTTAGCCAAGATTTCTTTGCTTTGTCAACGAAGCAGCGCATCGCCTTTTTGGATGATAAATTGGCTGATTATATGAATGAATTATTATCAAAGGACGCAGTCACACCGCGTCATTTATCGCCATTGCCCATTTTAGGTGTGCCGCATTTTTGGTCCGACAATAGCGAGGTCAGCTTTTATGAGGACACTTTTGTCTTTCGTAGCGGTCGCCATCGGCCCAAAGGACGTTAGCAGTGACTCATAGACCTTTCAGCTGCCTTTTCTTAAGGCTTATTTCGGTTACGATTCTGCCACCATATGCCTACGCCTAGACGTTAACAAACGCCTACTTATTTGTTATGGTAAAAGAACGCTGCTGCTAACAGCAAAAGGAACGCACACCTATTTTGTTGAGCAAGCGCCTTATTAAACTCAATTAAACTGATGTTATTATTTAAGTAAATCCTGCAGATCTATTTTTCTACTTGCCAACTACAAATGTTGTCATGTATGAAAAAGATAGCTCAGACAGATCCATTAGCCACCGTTATAACAATAATTTCTACCCTGTAGATAAGGAAGCTACCATGAGTGATATTTTTAATGTAAAAGACACCATTTCGGTCGATGGCAAGGAGCATGCCTATTATAGCTTGCCCAAACTTGCCGAGACTTATGACAATATCAATACGCTACCATACTGTATGAAAGTCGTGTTAGAGAATCTACTGCGTAACGAAGATGATGGTCAGTCTGTCGGCAAAAACCATATCGAAGCAGTGGCCAACTGGGACGCTGGCGCTGAGGCGTCCAAAGAGATTGCCTTTATGCCAGCACGCGTGGTGCTGCAAGATTTCACCGGCGTGCCATCAGTCGTCGATTTAGCAGCGATGCGCGATGCAGTGGTTGAGCTTGGCGGGAAGGCTGAGCAGATTAACCCATTTATCCCTAGTGAGCTGGTCGTTGACCACTCGGTACAAGTGGATGCTTATGGCCGTGAGGATGCGCTGGACCTAAATGAGAAGATTGAGTTTAAGCGCAACAATGAGCGTTATGAGTTTCTCCATTGGGGCCGAAATGCCTTTGAGAACTTTGTCGTTGTCCCGCCAGCGACGGGTATCGTGCACCAAGTCAACCTTGAGTATCTTGCGCGCGTGGTCATGGCAGCAGAGGTCGATGGCGAGCTGACGGCCTATCCTGACACGGTATTTGGTACCGACAGTCACACGACGATGATTAATGGTATCGGTGTGCTTGGTTGGGGCGTTGGCGGTATCGAAGCTGAAGCGGCGATGCTTGGTCAGCCGTCTTCGATGCTCATCCCGCAAGTGGTTGGTTTTGAGCTGACAGGCAAACTCAGTGAAGGCGTCACCGCGACGGATTTGGTATTGCGTGTGGTCGAGATGCTACGGGCGCATGGCGTGGTCGGTAAGTTTGTCGAATTCTACGGTGAAGGCTTGCATCAAATGCCATTAGCGGATCGGGCGACGATTGCTAATATGTCGCCAGAATATGGCGCGACTTGTGGTATCTTCCCGATTGACCAAATGGCGATTGACTATCTGCGTCTATCAGGCCGTGACGAAGCGCAAATTGAGTTGGTCGAAAAATATGCCAAGGCGCAAGGCTTATGGCATGATGCCGATACGCCAGCGGCGACCTACTCAAGTAAGCTAGAGCTTGATCTGTCCTCTGTCCAGCCAGCACTGGCAGGGCCGAACTTGCCACAGCAGCGTATCAACCTGTCTGATATGCACGAAAAATTCGGCGAAACGCTTGAGAAGATGACCAAAGACCGCAAGGCAGAAGTTGAAGGCAAGGTACGCTTTGATCAAGAAGGCGGTGAGCAAGAGCAAGCCAAAAATCTAGCAGCTAAGCCGAAAAACTGCGATGAGGATGGTAACTTTTGTAGTATCGTTGACATTAACGATGAGAAGTATAAGTTACGTGACGGCGCGGTGGTGATTGCTGCGATTACCTCTTGTACCAACACCTCAAACCCAGCGGTCATGCTCGGTGCTGGACTGGTCGCCAAAAAAGCGGCGGCAAAAGGCCTTAAAGCCAAACCTTGGGTCAAAACCTCATTGGCACCTGGCTCAAAAGTGGTGACGGATTATTTAGAAAAAACCAAACTGATGGATGAGCTAGAAAAAACAGGCTTTTATTTGGTCGGTTATGGTTGTACCACTTGTATCGGTAACTCAGGACCATTGCTTGAAAGTATCGAACAAGGTATCGAAGAAAACGACTTAGTCGCCTCAGCGGTGCTCTCTGGTAACCGTAACTTTGAAGGTCGTATTCACTCACACGTCAAGGCCAGCTACCTAGCATCGCCGCCATTGGTTGTCGCTTATGCCTTAGCAGGTACAGTCGATATTGATTTAACCACCCATCCGCTCGGTCAAGATCAAGACGGCAATGATGTCTATCTAAAAGACATTTGGCCAACGTCAGATGAAATCAACGAGCTGATTGCCAATAATATCGATGCTGATATGTTCCGTAAAAACTATGGTGAAGTGTTCGATGGTAGTAAAGAATGGAACGCGATTAGCTCAGCCGATAGTCAGCTATATCCATGGGATGAAGGCTCAACGTACATCAAAAATCCACCGTTCTTCGATGGTATGACCATGGAGCCAGAGGGTATCCCTGATATCGAAGGTGCGCGTATCTTAGGTCTGTTTGGTGACTCAATCACCACCGACCATATCTCACCTGCGGGCAATATTGATCCAAATTCACCAGCAGGTAAGTACCTGCAAGAGCGCGGCGTCATGGAAGCGGACTTCAACAGTTATGGCTCACGCCGTGGTAATGATGCAGTCATGACTCGTGGTACCTTTGCCAATATCCGTATCAAAAACCAAATGATGTGCGGCAAAGAAGGCGGTTATACCTATTACTTCAAAGATGACAAGTCGACGCTACAAGATGGCGAAGAAATGGCCATCTATGATGCAGCGATGAAGTATAAAGAAGATAAACGTCCACTCGTCGTCCTCGGCGGGGCGGAGTATGGCTCAGGCTCTAGCCGTGACTGGGCAGCGAAGGGTACCATTCTGCTTGGCGTAAAAGCGGTACTCACCACTTCATTTGAGCGTATTCACCGTTCAAACCTAGTTGGTATGGGTGTGCTGCCATTGACTTTCAAAGATGGCGAAGACGCTCAAACCTACAAGCTCGATGGCTCTGAAGTGCTCAGCATCACTGGCCTAAACAATGGCGAGAGCAAAACCGCTCAAGTCACTGCCACCCGTGCCGATGGCTCGACTGAAACCTTTGAGGTCAATGTCGGCCTGCAGACACCAAAAGAGCGCGAATATGTGCGTCATGGCGGCGTACTGCACTATGTATTGCGTCAGCTCGCAAGTGACAGTAAAAACGCTGCGTAATGGTTGATTAGAGTTTATATAATACAAAGCCCATTCGCAATGAGTGGGCTTTTTTGTGTCTGCTTGCTTTTTAATTACGGTATGATCAGTCGTTTTGTGGTTGGGGTGCTGATCCTGCTTTTCGCTACTATCCGCTGCTAGAATTTGCAAGAATGCAAATTCTCTTGCACTCGGACAAAGCAGTGCTTTGTTATTTCCTCGCTCAGGGCTAGCGGTGATATCGTGTTCTTGCTGAGATTTATCGTGGTTTAAGTAGGTCTATATATCATGGTGCGCATGGCGCACCCTACACCAGACTTATTTCTTCGAGATGATTTTCGATATGAAGAGGGATTTGTAGGGGTAGGTTAGTCCAAGCGTAACCCGCCTAATTAATAACTATTAACTGGGATAAAACGCCTTTACATCATTCTCTACGAGAACTCAAAAAGCCCAACTCACATGCTAAGCACCCTTAGCCCTTCTCAGTAAGCAACTTAATCCCCAGCCCAATAAACACCGCACCGCTGATCTTATTCAGGATAGTCTCAATCGCTGGGTTTTCGCGTAGCTTTTTACTAAATCTTGACGCCAGTAGTGCCAAGCATAAGCACCACACTAAGCCGGTTACGGCAAAGGTAAGACCTAATACCAAGAATGATAGCGTGCTATGCGCGTAGCTTGAATCGATAAACTGCGGAAAAAAGGCAAGGAAGAATAGCGCGACTTTTGGGTTAAAGGTATTGGTTAAGACGCCTTGCTTATATATTTTGCCGTAATTAAGTCGCTTTGCTGACGCGGCCTTATCATTAGTAGGTAAGCCTTTTGCTATGACAGAGTCTGATTTTTGCGTGAGCATCTTGACCCCTAAGTAGCATAAGTAGATGGCCCCAATATATTTAACAAGGGTAAAGGCTAATGGCGAGTTGGCTAAGATAATCGACAACCCTAGCGCTGCTAATACGGTGTGTACTAGTATTCCGGTGACAATACCTAACACTGAGTATAAACCCGCTTTGTTCCCTTGTGAGACACTGCGTGTGATGATATACATGGTATCAGTGCCTGGGGTAAGGTTTAATAAAATCGCTGCCATGACAAAACCTAGATAGTTCTCGATACCAAACATAGCGATACGCCTTTTATTTTATTATTTGAGCTTATTATTTTTTTGATGAGGTCAGCTATTAACAGCAAAGACAGTGGCATCTGCACCAGAACAATAGCAAATACTGACGCTAAACCCACAGATAAACCCCCTTTTATACGTCTAAAAAGTTATCATCAACACTTTTTATTGCTTTAACTTTTCTTTAACAGTATTTTCAACCTATCCTATCAGACAACCGCTAAGCTGAGTACCTCATGAGTAGACGCGATCTTATTATTTTTATTAGCTTATCCTTTATGTGGTCGCTATCCTTTATATTTTATAGAGTCGGCGTGCCTGAGTTTGGCTCAATGTCGTTTGCTAGCTTGCGCGTCATATTTGCCGGTATCACGATGCTGGCTTTTGTGATGTTCAATCCTTCTCATTTAGCTGCGGTTCGGCAGCACTGGAAACTACTGACGGTAGTGGGACTAGTCTCTACAGCGATACCGTTTGTTTTATTCTCTTATGCCGCTCAAGCCGTGAATGCTGGAGTGCTCGCGGTGCTCAATGCTGCGGTACCGATGATGAGCGGCTTTATCGCTAGCACCTTTTTCAATGATAAGCTGTCAAAAAAGCAAACGCTTGGCTTATTTATCGGTATAGCTGGGGTGATTATCCTGATGAGCGAGAGCTTATTTGGCGGCGCGGTTACGGACTTAAGCTCAGGGCTATTGCCAATGGGCTATGCATTACTCGGCTGTGTCGGTTATGCAGTAGGGGCAAACGTCACCAAAAATTATTTGCAAGACACCTCGCCTGTTGCTATCACTATTGGCGCGATGCTGATTGCTAGTGTGGTAATGCTGCCGGTGGCGATTTATGAGTTCCCGTATGGTCAGACTATCAGCGTTAAGGCTTGGGTATCAGTGGTGTGTATCGGTGTATTCTCAACAGCTATCGCTTTTATCTTTATCAATGAGCTAATCAAGAGTATCGGACCGATGCGGGCGACCAGTATTACGCTCGTGATTCCGATATTTGCCATTATCTTTGGTTATATCTTACTAGGTGAAGCTTTGGATACGGCTGCCATTATAGGGTCAGCGGTGATACTTATCGGCACTTATTTATCACTGAACTTATCTTTGGCCAGCTTTACGAAGTCCTCGCCGTCATTAGATGTAGAGCATTGATAGCGCTATACAAAAAGCTTGACGCACAAAAAAGCTCAATCCTAATAAATTAAGGATTGAGCTTTTCTTTGTTTTAACCAATCAAATTTATGATAAGTCTAGTTTATCGTACATTATCACCATAAGTGACGATAGGACGATCTAAGCGATGGCTAGTAGCCGCGCTTTTTGCACCTGCTATAGCAGCTACGAAAGTTAAGATCGCACTGATTAACCAAAATAGACCACTGTATAGAGCCGCTTTACGAGCAACTTCTTCAGCATTAATAATACAGTTAAGTATAAAAACAAAGCCATCGTGTATAGGAGTGTTAAGCAATGTGAAAGAATCGAGCAAGTGTAAAGTTGTGTTGATACTGCGTGAGTTTTATACTCAATTTCCTATGGTAGATTATTGATATATATAGATATATAGATTAGTTATAGCGAATGAACCGCTTTTGGATCAGTTAAGAGATACATCAAACTATATAAAATGAAGACATAAAAAAAGCTCAGTCATCAAAGATGACTGAGCTTTTCGTAGTGTATCTATTAGTCTTATCAGATGCTATACAGCAAAAGCGCTAATAAATGACGCCAAATAGTGGCGTCCCCAGGGGGATTCGAACCCCCGTTACCGCCGTGAAAGGGCGGTGTCCTAGGCCTCTAGACGATGGGGACGCATAGAGTGTCACAGCGGCTATCTTTCAATAGGGCTACAACGGTACTGCACAATATCAGAGCGCTTATTTTATAGAAACAAGCCTTGCCTAGGTGCTGATACTGCTTCTTAACTGTGTTATCTAAAAGCTGTTTTATCTAAAAATAGCTTTTGACGATAAAAGTATGGTGGAGCTAAACGGAGTCGAACCGTTGACCCCTTGCATGCCATGCAAGTGCTCTACCAACTGAGCTATAGCCCCTCGTTAAGAGTGAGCGTATTTTAGGTAAGTTATGTCGTGCTGTCAATAACTATTTTTGAAAAATAGCAAATATACTAAAAAATAGCTGACAGGTGCGCGAGGCGCACCCTACCAAAAAAATAATACTTAAATAAACTACTCGCTATCAGCAGCCAAAAAGTCCGGTAGATCCGCCGCTTTTTTCTCAAGCTTTTTGAGTTTCTTTTTACCTAATCCGCCAAGCACCTCAACCGCGTGGCGCAAGCGGTTTAAGGTCATATCCGCGCCGATGATCCACATCGAGTTCATCACTGGTGTGGAGGAGGAGCTACCAGCGATAGCGATAAAGAAAGGCGCAATAAAGTCGCGCATCTTAATATCGAGCGCAGCAGATAAGCCTTTGATAGTGGCATAAATACTATCTTCTGACCATTCAGGTAATGACTCAAGCTGCCATAGTGTTAATTGGAGAATCTCCATGATTTGCTCAGGCGTGAGATTTTTGTGCTCAAAGTCGTCGCTGGTAATCTCAGGTAGGTTTTGGAAATAAAAACCACCCCAATTGACCGCGTCAGAGAGCAGCTCGATACGCGGCTGAATGGCGGCTGCCATTGCCGTAAGCTTATCGCTGTTATTCGCCCAATCGAGGATTTTGGTTTTTAGTTCTTCAGGCGTGAGCTCGCGTAGCCATTCGCTGTTCAGCCAATTGAGCTTTTCGATATCGAAGATAGGGCCGCCCAAAGAGACGCGCTGGATATCGAAGCTGGCTATCATCTCATCAAGCGTGAACTTCTCTTCATCATTCGGCATCGAGTAGCCCATACGGCCTAAGTAGTTGAGCAGCGCCTCTGGCAGCACGCCAGCATCACGATAATAAGTAATAGAGGTTGGGTTCTTGCGCTTAGACAGCTTGGATTTGTCCGGGTTACGTAGCAGCGGCATGTGACACAGTACTGGCATCTCCCAACCAAAATAGTCATAGAGCAGTTGATGCTTAGGCGCAGAGTTCAGCCATTCCTCGCCACGCATGACATGACTGATCTGCATCAAGTGGTCATCGACGACGTTGGCTAAATGATACGTCGGCAGGCCATCGGTCTTGAGCAGCACTTGCATATCGACTTGCTCCCACGGAATCTCAACGGTACCGCGTAGCATGTCTTCGACCCGACAAACGCCTTCGGTAGGCACACGCATACGGATCACAAACGGCTTACCCGATTCGGCAAGCTTGTCCGACTCTGCGCGCGGCAGGTCAGCATAACGACCGTCATAGCGCGGCGTCTCACCGCGCGCCATTTGCTCAGCTCGCATCGCATCTAGCTCCTCAGGCGTACAAAAGCAGCGAAACGCGTGATCATTATCGAGCAGCTTTTGCGCGTGTTCTTTATAAATATCCGCGCGCTCGCTTTGACGATAAGGCGCATGGGGTCCGCCGACATCAGGACCTTCCGCCCAGTCCAGTCCCACCCAACGTAGCGCATCCAAGATCATCTGCTCGGAGGCCTCAGTGGAGCGCGCCTGATCGGTATCTTCGATACGCAGGATAAACTCGCCGCCATGCGCCTTGGCAAAGGCTAAATTAAACAGCGCAATATAAGCGGTGCCGACGTGCGGAAAGCCAGTAGGGGAGGGCGCAATACGAGTACGCACAGGACGAGTGGCAGGGGCTAGATGGTGTAAAGTGTGTGAAGTATGTGAAGTGGTTTGCATCAGGTCGCCTTACATAGAATGATCAGTTAAAAAAATTGCTTATTGCTTTAGAAATGGAGTGAAGACGGTTATAACTAACCGCAAAAAATAGCGTAAAATAGAGCGCTATTATAACAGACAGCCAAGATATTTTTGGCGAAAAGCCCAGTTGGTGCTTGACTCGCTGTGTATCCTTGCGATAATAACGCTAGCGAGGCATAACTTGTTTATTTTTATCCTGTTTTTTTACAACATTATTGGCCCATAGGGTCGTCATCTATTGAGTTATTTGTGTCATTATCGAAGCCAAAGCCCAGTCCAAAATTAGCTGCCCAAGCAGCAACGCAGTCTGCTACTGCTAATGAATCAGAGTTTAGTCATCAAGCGGTGCTGCTAGAAGAAGCGGTCGCGGCGGTACTTGGTGTCAAATCACTGCCGAAAGCCAGTAGCGACAACAGTCTACAAGCGCGCGGCATCTATGTCGATGCGACTTTTGGGCGCGGTGGTCATAGCCGCCTGCTACTCTCGCAATTGGCTGACGATGCCAAGCTCATTGTCTTCGATAAAGATCCGACAGCGATTGCTGTGGCTAATGAATTGGCAGCTACAGATAACCGCGTAACCGTTGTGCATGATAGCTTTGCCACTTTGACAGATAGCTTAGCTGCGCTTGGTATTAGTCAAGTTGATGGGCTCATGGCAGATCTAGGTATCTCCTCGCCGCAGATAGATGATGGTAGCCGCGGCTTTAGTTTTATGCGTGATGGCGCTGTCGATATGCGTATGGATACCAGCCGTGGTCAGCCGGTTGCTGATTGGCTTGCGCAAGTCGATGATGAGACTTTGGCCAACGTGTTATACGAGTTTGGTGAGGAGCGCCACAGCCGCCGTATTGCGCGTGCAATCAAGCAGATGGACAGCTATGAGTCGACGCTTGCGCTGGCGGAGGTCATCAAAGAGGCGCATCCGAACTGGCAACGCGGTAAACATCCGGCGACGCAGAGCTTTCAGGCGATGCGCATCTTTATCAATAATGAGCTTGGCGATGTTGATAGCTTTTTGACGCAGAGCCTTAGGGTATTAAAGACGGGTGGTCAGCTGTCGGTGATCAGCTTTCACTCATTAGAGGATCGCCGCATTAAGCAGTTTTTGCAGCGCCATAGTAAGGGGCAGTATCCTGAGGACGAAAACCTGCCGATGCCGCCTAAGCGTCCGCGTTACTTTAATAAACCTAAGCGTATCGGCCCAAGCAAATCTGAGATCGCTCAAAACCCGCGCTCGCGTAGTGCTTGGCTACGTGCGGCGACTCGTACTGATATCGCTTATGAGCACCAATTTGATTGAGCGTTGAATCACTATAAGGTTTTACGGTGATCAAATAGTTAGTTAAAACTGAAAATCTCTTTATAGTAAAAATACAAAATTGCAAAAACATAAGGTTTTCAGCCATCGTTGCTTAGTATAATGTGGCAACGGATACGTAACCGTTAAAAAGCCGTAAGTAATGGCAGTTAAACTAACCTGCTAGTTACTATTGAGTTGTACTAAAAAATAGCTGTTCGTTTTTATTTATCTTTAAGTCCACCTTTTTGAGATCGTCATGGCAATATCTGGCAAACCTAAATCTGGCCGCGTAGCAAGCCCAACTCATAGCGATGTGGGCGAAATGTTTGCACAGCGTTTTAGTGTAATAAATATCTATGTAATGGTGCTATTACTGCTTGCGGCGGGTATTGTCTGGAGTGGTATCAAAACAGCTGAGGCAGTGCAACAATACCATCAGGACTATAAAACTTTGCAAGATATGAAAAAACAACAGCGCAAATTGCAAGTAGAGCATCAACGCTTGCTCATTGAGCAGCAAACCTTTAGTGCCACACCGCAGATTGCTAGCCGCGCAGTTGCAGAACTAGGCATGTACTCGCCGACGCTAAAAGACAAGCTCATTATTCAGCCGGGCGCTCCGGTGATAGCAGGCGACTCTTTTGCTCGCGCTGATACTGATAATAGTAGTACTGATGTTGCCAATACTGATCTTAGCCCAGAAAGCCCGTCCGCTGCAGACTCTAGAGGGGATGGACAATGAGTAGCAAAAAGTCATCAACCGATAAAAAATCAGCTAGCGGTAAAGTAATAAAACCACTGCGCCCGGCCAATAAAGCAAAAGCGCAGCAAAAAGCTAAAGGTAACGCTCCTAGTGCGGGTAAAAAAATATTCTCCCGTAAGAAAAAGAGCGACGCGCAAGGCGCTTACACTAGCGTAAAGAACCGTAAATCGAAACGCACCATTATGAGTAAGGCCTCAGGTGCGTCTTCGCGCGGCGGCTTTGAATATGACAAAAACCGCTTTCGGATGGTATGGGCCATCGCCCTAACGGTGTTGGTGCTATTGATAGGCCGTGCCTATTATATTCAAGTTGCCAACGCCCAGTTTTATCAAGATAAAGGTAATGAGCTAATCACCAGCGAGCGCACACAAAAATCCTATCGCGGCATGATTACCGACCGCAATAATTTACCTTTAGCGGTCAGTGCACCACTCGCGACTGTCTCCTTTAGTCCGCACGACTATGCGCGCGAGTACTATGAGCTCAACCGAGTCATCATTGAAAACCCCAGTCAACCAGTACTACGAGCGCGGATGCAAAAGCGCTTGGATAATATGGATCTGACGGTATTGGCAGCCGCGGCTAATATTCCGGTAGCTGAGCTTGAAAAGGCCGCCGCTATCGATAAGAGCGTCGATGTCACCGATGATGAGGCGGTTAAAGCGGCTCTGCCTTCAGGCCCAGGTTCACACTACCTGCCATTACTCAATAAAGTCACTCCAGAGATCGCTCAAAGCGTCAGCTCGCTTGACTTCCCAGGCGTCTATGAGAAAAACTTCTTTCAGCGCTATTATCCTCAGCCGCAGCCCAACGCGCAGCTACTTGGCTTTATGGGTCAAAACGCCAATGATCCTGACGGCGGCTATGAGGGCCGCGCGGGTATCGAGCGTCAATACGAGCAAGCGCTAGCAGGAGAGGACGGTAAGGTCTTAGTGCTAAAAGATGCCAAGCAAAATAGTCTCAAAGAGATTAAGCAATTAAAGCCAGAAGTCGCAGGCAAAGATGTGGCTTTGACTATTGATTCGCGCTTGCAGTACCTGCTTTATAAAGAATTAGAGAAAGCTGGACGTTTGCAGCAGGCGCGTTGGTCGACGGGTATGATAGTAGACGTGCAAAACGGTGAGGTATTAGCCTTGTCGACTTGGCCTTCTTTTAACTCCAATAATCTCAATGAGATGACCGGTGAAAACCAGCGCAATCGGGCGCTACTAGATACCTTTGAGCCAGGCTCAGTGATGAAACCTTTCACAGTGGCAGCGGCGCTTGATTCAAAAAAATACACCGCCAACTCAATGATTGATACCAACCCAGGCTCAATACGCGTTCGCGGCTATACGATTCGTGATCATAACAATTTGGGGGTGATTAACCTTGCCACTTTATTACAAAAATCAAGTAACGTTGCGTCAACGAAAATCGCCTTAGCACTGCCGCCTGATGGTATCACTAGTATGCAAAAGAAATTTGGTTTTGGCGCTAAGACCCCGCTACAGTTCCCAGGCGAGGGTAGTGGTAATGTCACTACACCTAAAGAAAAAGAAACCGCGCGCCGTGCTACGGTCAGTTATGGCTATGGTATGGAAGCGACACTTGCGCAAGTCGCGCAAGCTTATGCGGCATTAGCGGCAGGCGGGGTCATGCATCCTTTAACCTTGACTAAGACCAACAAACCGCTGCCTAGTAAGCGCATCATGGAGCATGATCAGGCGATGGCCATCGTCGAGATGCTTGAGTCAGTAACGCTGCCCGGTGGTACCGCAAAAGCGGCGAACATCGATGGCTACCGCGTCGCTGGCAAGACCGGTACCTCGCGCCGTATCAACCCAGATGGCGGCTACTATACCGATCAGTATCGTAATATCTTCGCCGGTATGGCGCCTGCGTCCAACCCAAGGCTAGTCGGCGTTATCTTATTAGAAGATCCGCGCGGGCTGCATTATGCTGGACTAACTGCCGCTCCCGTCTTTCATAACGTAATGAAAGAGGCGCTACGCCTGTATAATGTGCCACTTGATAAGCCACTACAAACGCAAGAGCAGTAGCAAGCTTGAGGCTAAGCATTCACTTTATTTTATTTTAAAGCTCTAGGATTTTTCATGACCGACGCTTATCAAGTTAACAGTGATCAAAGCAGTACTGACCAAAGCAATAATGACCAAAGCAATAATGACCAAAGCAGTACCGTGACCTTGCAGCAGCTACTAGAAAACAGAGACGTCAGCAGTACTTTGGCACGTGAGCGTCTAGCACAACAATTAGCGGCCATTACCGATTTGAATGCTGTGCTGGATATTGCTTTTGCGCAATTGCGTTTAGATAGTCGGCAAGTGAGCGAAAACGATGCTTTTATCCTTTTAAAGAGCCAAACACCAAACTGTCAGCAGAGCCGTCGTTATTTGCAACAAGCAGCAAAGAGCGCGGCTTTTATCTTATCTGAGCTAGATCCCGAAGCCCTGCTTAGCGAAGCTAACGCGCCAGCCGATGCTAATATTCAGCTGAATGATAATAAATTAGCGGCTGAGCAGCCACTAACGAATCTGCCTTGTCCTGTAGTTTATGTACCTAATATCCGCGATTTTCTTGGTGACTTAGTGCAGCTGCGGCTGCAATATGCGCAGCCGGTAGTCTTGCCAACAGTCGCTGCGGTCACTGGTACCAATGGCAAGACCACGATCAGCCAACTGGTCGCCCAGCTTACGCAGTTAGCGGGCATGAGTAGCGCGGTGATGGGCACAGCAGGTAATGGTAAATTAGAGGCGTTGGTACAAGCCAGCCATACCACTGGCGATGCGCTAGCGGTGCAGCAGTTTTTGCAGCATATGGGCGCGCAGCAAGTCGAGCGCTTAGCGCTAGAGGCCAGCTCGCACGGTCTTGACCAGCAGCGTCTGCAAGGCGTGCCGATTAAAGTTGCTATTTATACCAATCTGTCGCGTGATCATTTAGATTATCATGCCGATATGGATGAGTATGTGGCGGCCAAAGCGAAGCTTCTTGATAAACAGCATTTCCCTAGTCTGACTCATGCCATTATCAATATCGATGATGAGCATACGCAAACTATGCTCGATACCGCGCAAGCGAGTGGGCTTAAAGTTTGGACTTATAGTCTAGACCCATCTATGAATGCCACCTTTAGCGCCGCTAGTATTGAGCCAAGCTTGCAAGGCGTGACGATAGCTATGCAGAGCGAATTTGGTAATATTGAGATGGTCAGTCCACTATTAGGGCGCTTCAATGTTGCCAATCTATTGGCGGCTATTGCAGCGGCGGTGGCGCTCGGGGTAGATATTGAGCGCATCAGCGACTTGGTGCCTAAGCTGCACGGCGCTGTCGGACGCATGCAGCGCGTGGCTTCAAATAATGGCTGCTTTATCGTCGATTATGCACATACGCCGGACGCGCTCAGTCAAGTATTGACAAGCCTTAAAGCGCACTGTGAAGGTCAGCTTTGGGCAGTGTTTGGCTGCGGCGGCGATCGTGATGCTGGCAAGCGCCCTATTATGGCGCAAGCGGGGCTAGCTGGCGCTGATCGGGTCATATTGACCGCCGATAATCCGCGTAGCGAAGACCCCAATATCATCTTACAAGATATGCAAGCCGGCATGACGGACGAGCAATATGAGCGCATTTATATCGAGCCTGCGCGGCAAAAGGCGATAGAGCACGCCGTCAAAAATGCAGCGGCCAATGATATCGTCGTGATCGCCGGCAAAGGCCATGAGACTTATCAGGAAATCAAAGGCGTGCGTTATGACTTCGATGACAGTGTTATCTTGCAGCAAGCACTCAAACAAGCAAAGCTTGCCTAGTCTAAATCATCTAGAGCACAAGCTTTCTTGAAACATAAACACAGACTATGAGCTACTAAGTCTCAGTCAAACATCTATAAAAGTAGTCGTTAATTATTAATATACAAGGTATTCACTATGACAGCTGACCACCATAATACTATTCAGTCGCAAGGACTGTATGTCTGGCAAGCAGATAACTTGCTGGCAGCGACAGCAGCGCTTAGTGGACATTGGCAACCAGCGCAGGAGAGCCAAGACAGTACCGAGCTGGAGGTGACGAGCAATCGTATCACTACAGATACGCGTACCATCCAAGCAGGGGATATATTCTTAGCTTTGAGTGGTGATAATTTTGATGGACATGATTATATTAACGTTGCGGCCTCTAAAGGCGCTATCGCTGCTATCGTCTCGCGTCCTATCTCAACAAGCATTGCGCAGTTAGTCGTTGATGACACCCGTCTGGCTTTGGGTCAGCTCGCTGCGTATCGTCGTCAGCAGCATCCCAATCTAACCGTTATTGCCATTACCGGCTCCAGTGGTAAGACGACCTGTAAAGAGATGCTCGGTAGTATCTTTGGTCGCCTAGCGCCCACATTGATCACCCGTGGTAATCTCAATAATGATTTAGGCGTACCCATGATGCTGCTTGAGCTGTCTGATCATCATCGTTACGCCGTATTAGAATTGGGCGCCAATCATATCGGCGAGATCGCTTATACCACTGAGATTGTCCGTCCTGATGTGGCCTGTATTCTCAATATCGGTACGGCGCATTTAGGCGAGTTTGGTAGCCGTGAAGGTATCTGCCAAACCAAATCTGAGATTTACCACACCTTGACAGATAACCAGTTTGCGATTGTGCCGGACAAAGATGACTTCACCAATCAGCTGCGCCGTACTGCTGAAAAAAACACCGCAAAAGTAATCGGTTTTGGCAATACCGACGTCAGTGCGAGCCACTTAGACGTTGAGCCTGAGCGCAGCGAGTTTAAATTACATATCGGCACGCAGGTAAAAGATATCTGTCTGCCGCTCGCCGGTGAGCATAATGTCAATAACGCGCTAGCGGCAGCGGCTTGCGCTTATGCGTTAGCGATCGATGTTGAAGATATTGTCATCGGTTTAGAAAACGCCCGTCCAGCCAAAGGCCGTCTCAACAGTCAAATACTAGGCAATCATCGCTTGATTGATGATACTTATAATGCCAATCCGCACGCTGTACGCGCCGCTGCCAAAGTCTTAGCGGCGCAAACCGGTACGCAAGTTATGGTACTTGGCGATATCGGTGAGCTAGGCGACGCTGCAGTTAGCGAGCATCAAAGCTTAGGCCGTACTATTGCTGCTATCGGCATTAATGTACTGCTTTGCGTTGGGGAGTACGCTCGGTATACGGTGGCCGGAGCCGAAGAGATCGGCGGTATTACCGCGCATGATTTTGAGGATAAAGACAGATTATTACAGTATCTCCAGCAGTATCTACAAGCGCAGCAAGCACATCCTTGCACTGTGTTATTCAAAGGGTCTCGTTTTATGGAAATGGAAACCCTCATCAATGCGCTAATCAAGGAGTAAGCGGTGTTAGTTTGGTTTTTTGAATGGCTCAGCCAGTATTATTCGCCGTTTTCTGCGGTATCCTCTTTGACGCTGCGCGCACTATTAGCGGTCATTACCGCTTTAGGGTTTAGTCTGCTCCTAGGCCGGCGGGTGATTCGTCATCTGCGTACTCTTCGCTATGGACAGGCCATTCGTGATGATGGTCCGCAGTCGCATTTGGCCAAGACAGGTACGCCAACGATGGGCGGGGTGCTTATCCTCACCTCTATTGGCGTGGCGAGTCTGTTGTGGGCGCGCTTAGATAACCCTTACGTTTGGATTTTGCTCGTGGTGATGGTTATCTTTGGCGCGGTCGGTTGGGCTGACGACTGGTTGAAGATTAAATACAAAGATCCTAAAGGGCTGATTGCGCGTAAGAAGTACTTTTGGCTATCAGTCGGTGCTATCTTTGTCGGGGTCTCTTTATACTATATTGCGACCCTGCAACCTGATACTGCTACGACGCGAATGATGCAGGATCTGCTGCTGCCAGTATTTAAGGACTGGTACATTCCGTTTTCTGCAGTGCCGTTTGGCATTGCCTTTATTATCTTTACTTACTTTGTGATTAACGGTGCTTCTAACGCGGTTAACTTAACCGACGGTTTAGATGGTCTGGCGATACTGCCAGTAGTGTTGGTCGCTGCAGGCCTTGGCGCGATGGCTTATGTCTCAGGTGATGTGCGCTTCTCAGAGTACTTACACGTGCCTTATATACCTTATAATTCAGAGGTCATTATCGTCTGCGGGGCGATGGTCGGCGCAGGACTCGGGTTTTTGTGGTTCAACGCTCATCCCGCGCAAGTGTTTATGGGTGATGTTGGCGCGTTAGCACTGGGCGCGATGCTCGGTACGATCGCGGTGATGACCCGCCAAGAGATTGCCTTTGCCATTATGGGCGGCTTATTTGTCGCCGAAGCGATATCGGTGATATTGCAAGTTGGCTCTTATAAGCTACGCAAAAAACGCATCTTTCGTATGGCGCCGCTGCATCATCATTTCGAAGAGATCGGCTGGAAAGAGACACAGGTAGTAGCCAGATTTTGGATTATTGCTATTGTGCTCGTGGTGCTAGGGTTGATGACGTTAAAACTGCGTTAAATGCTTGCTTGATTAGGTTCAATACTTCTGATTACTCAGCCAAAAAGCCACTCTAGATCATTTTAGAGTGGCTTTTTTATCGCTTATCGGCAGTGATTTTTGCTAAGATGCTGATGTTAAACTATTGAGTAAATTTAGAAGAGGTTAAGAGACTGGTGTCGCTATTTATATGTCCTATTTGCCAATCACCGCTAGTACCAGCAGCTGATACTTGGCGCTGTGATGGCAGCTTAAACGCTAAAAACACTTGCCATCCTTTTGATGTAGCACGGCAAGGCTATGTCAACTTACTGCCTGTACAGCAAAAAAAGTCCAAAGCGCCTGGCGACAGTAGCGACTCTATCCTTGCTCGGAAGCGGTTTTTGGCTGCCGATTATTATCAGCCGTTACAAGATCTGCTCTGTGAGCAGATACAAAGCATCTTGCCGCAAGACGGCGCAAGAAAAAATAAAGAGTCTGTGACGTGGTTAGATATTGGCTGCGGCGAGGGGTATTACACTGAAGCCATTGCGCAAACCAAGGGCATTGATCGCTTGATCGCCGCCGATATTAGCAAGCCTGCCGTGTTAGAAGTGGCCAAAGCGAGCAAAGCGGCTAAGCGCTTATGGCTAGAGGCTGATAAGCTGGATGACAGCAAAGCGACTATTTATCCTATCGTCACAAGCGCCGCCCATCTTCCGCTAAGTAATAATAGCTTGATGGGTATCAGTAGTATTTTTAGCCCGATATTGCCTACAGCTTTTAATGATGTCTTGCAGCAGGGCGGCTATGTAGTGATAGCTAAGCCCGATATCAGCCATTTAGCTAGCGTGCGCGAGGCGCTATTTGATGAAGTACGTGAGCATAACTCAGATAAGTTTTTGACTGAGCTTGCGCCTTTTTTTGATTTATTAGAGACCCATAAAGTCAGCACTGAGCTGAGCTTGTCTGAGCAAGCATTAGCGGATTTATTAACCATGACCCCTTATGCTTATCGTGCCCAGCCAGATAAACGGCGAGCGCTCATGGCAAAAGCGGCAGCGGCGAACTTTAACACGGAAGCCAGATTTGTGGTTTATATTCTAAAAAAACGGCCGTTATAGCCTATTATAGTCGATTCTAAATAAAATAGAGACATATAAGCGGGTGTTTTGACACTGTTTTGAGAATATGTCTGATCAAGCTAAGGTCTGTTTAGCTCTTTAGAGTCGACTATACCGTATTTTATGCCGCTCAATATATCAAAACGTAAGCTAAAGACTGTGTTTAACTTGTGTTTAACATTATCAATACTACATTTGAGACAGGCATTAAAAAACGCAGCCAGCTTTTGAGCGACTGCGATTTCTTCGATTAGATTTTGAGAGTTAGACTTTTTTAATTAAGCCTAGCGTTTGCCTCATTGGTTCATATGACCCTCTTGATTCATGTGGCCTTTGTTTATCATATGGCCATCTTGATTCATATGACCTCGTTTCATCATATGACCGCCTTGTTTCATATGCTGCGCGCGCATTGTCGCAAGTTTCTGGCGTTGTTCTGGGGTTAATATATTCATCATGGCTTCACGGTTTTGCATATGATTACCACGATTATTCTGTCTAAGCGCTTGAATTTGCGCTTTTTGATTGGTGCTTAAATTTAGCTCAGCCATCATATTACTCATCATAGTGTTCATGCCGCTGTGCATATGCTGACCACCATTATTATGCTGCATTTGCTGCATATTGTTATGAGGCATAGTGTTATTAGCATTCGTATTGGCACAAGCGCTAATCGCTGTAAGGCTTGAGAGTGCAAGAGTGGCATTTAGTAATAACTTTTTCATAAAAGCTCCTTATTTTATAAGGAAATTTATATTATATGTTAACATAATTTATTTATAATGAAAGTATCTATAGTGTAAAGTATACTGCCGACGCTACTATGTATAAGACTTTATTAAAGGGAGTCAGCATTTTAGAGTTATATTTTATTGATAGATTAAGTGACGATCTCATTATTAATGGCTTTCGCCCAGCGCCGACTCTTGTTATGATAGCGATTACAAAGCTCATGCGCCTGCGTCAAATAAGCGACATTGCCGCAGTACATACAAGCGTAGTGATAGTCAGGCTGAACTTGCTGCACGGCTTGATAGGGTTTAGGAAATAGCGGCAGACCATAACGGATATCATCGAGCGGATAGAGCACGAGACTGAAATTGCCATTGACCTCTAACAGACCGATACGCACTTGCCGTAAGTGCTCAACGCCTTGTCGGCGCATCTCAGAGAAAAACTCATCGTGCGACATTTTACCTTCTTTTATTTTTTCTAGTACCAAGCGGCCATTTTCGACGATATAAACGGGTTTTCCTTCTAATAGATATTCAAAAGGCTGATACTTCATCATAAACCAAGTGCATAACCGATACAGGCCGATGACTACGCTCATGATGATCACCGCTTGAATAATGGGCAGATCCTCAGTGAACATCGGATCGCCTGCGATCGAGCCAAGTGACAAATAAGCCCAAAACCATAACGGTCGCAAAAACGCCCCAAGTAGCGAGAGTGACAGCCGGTTTAAGTCCGACTCGAAACGACTGAAAGGAAGTGCGCAGGCCGCCATCAAGCAAGATACAGGCTAAGGCAGCTTGACCGATAAAGTTGGCAATATTGTATTGTGAGAACTCAATACCCAGCAGACCTTCTTCACCTGCGAGCATGCCCACTATTAAGAATAGCAGCAACAAAGGTACGCCTAAACGCGCTGATAAGGTGCTCGCCATAATGCTAGCGAAAATCAGTAATGCCCCTACTAAATATAGGACGTTTAAAGTATCCACTTTTTATATCCTAATACTCGCCCAATAGCCAACCGCTCACAAAAGCAAAATACTCGCGAAACCAAGCGTTATAGCGGATAGATAGAGGTGTGGGGCTGGCGACGGTAATGGGCTGGGTATAGCCTTGATGGCGCGCAATAGCGGCTGAGCGTATAGTATGAAAATCGCTAGTAACGATAGCAATAGGTGCTTTGATACTGATTCCTTGTGCGGCAAGGAGTGCTTTTGAGTTCGCCAAGTTCTCCTCAGTGCTGGTGCTTTTGTCTTCTTGCCATACACTATCTAGTGCAATCTGGTGCGCCTCATTTAAGTAGCTGGCCATAATATCAGCCTCGCTACGATCGCGCCCGAAGCCAACGCCGCCACTAGTGATAGCGATGGCTGCTGGCTGAGCAATAATAATCGGCGCGGCGCTATCTAAACGACTCGCCAGTGTCGGGGTAGGTTTGCCATCGACCGTACCTGAGCCCAAAACGATAATCGCTGCGAGATCTGGTAGCGGCTGACGGCTGAGCTCAATTTGCTGCTGTAGCGAGATGATAAACACCGCGAAGCTGACTAACCAAACGCTGAATAACCCCCATAGCGCGTACCAACCACGCTTAAGTAAAGGCCTGCGCTTAATGAATCTTTGTATGCGTGGCCACGACAGTCCATGCGCGACAAATATCAGCCCAATCATCAAGGGGACAGTAGTGCCGAAGTTGATCTTGCCTACCGCTATTAGCGCGGCGCAGTCAACAATAATCACCGCGCCTGCCACGGTTAAAATAATACGAGTTAGCGTTAATAAAGGCTTTCGCATAGTAAGTATTGACTCGTGATAGTAGGGTAAAACTGGCAAACAAAACCCACCGGTTAAGTGGGCTCTGATTTTATAATAGGCTATAGGCTAGCGACTAGTAAAGGTGATGGTTTTATGACTACCGATATCGACAGGTTGGCTAATCGCGACTTTACTCGCTAGGATATCGCCTTGTGCGTTGATTTTGTAGCACTCTGTAGAGCTGCCATTAGCATCATTATTGAGCAGTAGGTTCTCTGAGGTCTCTATACACAGCCAAGCTTGGGTTTTACTCTCGCGCGTCAGTGACCAGCTTTGTTTATAGCTGCCGACTTTTTTGCGCATACTGCTATCACTATAGACGTTTTCAGTGATCAGCTGACTGCTGTCGCCAATGCTTGCCAGCTTGGGAATGGGTGCAGTCTGCTTAGATAGCGAGTATCTACCACTAGTGTCTGTAAAACCGTGAAACTCTAGTGGATTTGTCGTGAAGTAGTTGGTAGCGACCGATTGATTAGTGATTTGATCGAAGCGCTTAGTAATCGTGCCAATATCAGCCGCTTGTACGCTTTTATTATTAAAAACCGTAGCGCCTTTGGGAGTGACGTTGATGTCAGCGACGATCGTTTGCTCATCGACTTTGGCGTATAGTCTTTCGCTACGCGGCTGGGTGTAGATGTTAAGAAAAGCGGTCTCGATAGGGTACTGAGTGACGACGTTATCATTATCGTCACCCATACCATGCATCGGCGCGTTGATGGTCACACAAGCGCTTAAACTCAGTCCTGCTAGTCCTGCTACTACTAAATTTTTCATGATTCATCCTTGCTATTGTTTTGCGTTAATGTGCAGTCGATATCGACCGCCAATAGCTACTATAAACGAGTTTTATAGCAGCTGCGTCTGACATTCGTTATTCGCCGCGCTATAGCTATAAGATTATCATTACTAGCGTTATAGTGATGACTAAATAGTTAGGGCGTGTTGAACATTCGACCTTGGCACTCACCGCGACGCTCACTCTGGTCGGGCCTATTTTGCTTGGCGCGTACATTTACGTGGTCTATTTATGGGTGATACTACGGCAAATTGAAGGCGCAGACGGACATATCGGCTATGATATGATATTCCATGGCATCCGGCGCATTTATTTCCCATCTATGAAGGGCCAGTCTATCACGACTTTCATCATGCCAAATTCAAAGGCAACTACGCGGGGTTTTTACCGTATTTGGATAAGTATCTAGGTAGAACTCATATTCCAGATTATCTGAATTATCTCAAACAAAAGAAAAAGGGCCTGAAGCCCGTTGAGATTGAGGGAAGTGCGAAGGAAGCAAAGCGGCAGGCAAAACTGCTTAAACGGCAGGCGCGGAGTGGTTAATGTTTAAAAAATTAACACCCCGTCTGGTATAAGCGCAAGTGGCATAAGTACAAGATTGTAAATATGTCAGGCAGGGTCAGCAGTAACAAAAAAGCAGAAGCTAATATAAAAGTAAGAGCGCTTAAGAGATTACGTTATATCGCAACAAGACAACGATCGTAGCAGCACTGATCAACACGCTGAGAAAGATATAGAATAAAACATTATTACTGACTAATTTCTTTTCGACGTCAGAATAGCCTAGACTATCAAAAGTAATAACTTCCTTATCGAGGGCAGAGTAGTCCAAGTTTTTCATAGAGTCGACAAAACTCTCAACAAACCAGTGCGGCCAGTGCTTTGGCTTAAAGGGGGAAATGCCATTCATACGAGTTTGATTCGAAAATCTCGCCCAGTTACTATCGCCTAAATTAAGGCTGTGCATACGCCAGTCAGTGAAGCTATAACCGCTTATCTTCTCGGTGAGGACCACATCGACGTCCTTGTGATTGGGGTCTTGGAAAATCCGCTGCATAAGGGAGAAGATGCTTTTTTTACTACCTTCCAAAAATTGCAAAAAGCTCTCATCGTCATTGCATAAAAACCCCATAATACGGTTATTTTTATTAAAATTCTCTGAGTGCTTTTGAATATGCTCAAAGACAGAACTCTCATTGGTATTTATCGTGCTCACGTATACCAATCTGATAAGGGTATCTGCAGGCGTCTTCTTCATTGACTCTTCTAGCATATCGTGAGTTGTTATAGTTATAGCGATACGCCTTGCTCCTTAGTTTATAATCTTACTTTCATTAAACACAATGTTTTTTATTGTACATTGTTACTGAATACTTATTCCGTTCTAGCGTATATAAAATAAAGTAAATCGTCCATATTTTAGTCATTTTACTATCAAAATCAACTAGTTTGTTAGCAACAAAGAGATAAAAGAGATAGTCTTGTGCATTAGCTGACGACTGGTATGCAATAGGTTCAGCATAAAGCACTACGTTTTTCATGACATCATGGCTACAATAAACTTAACCCAACACACGCTATATCTGATATGAAAGGCAAAAGACACGCCTTACGCCGTTAAACAGCTAGTAGATGATAAATCCGTATACCGATTGATACCTGCATCAAGATATCAAAGCTGAGCGGCAGATCGTTCTGAGAGTGAGGCTTCGCACTTAGGTTTATTGGCTTGTCTATCTAAAAGAGGCCTATAAAGAATTTTATAAATCAATATTCGAACAGCGGATAGTGTTAAGCACAGTAGGATGGCTTAAGACCCTTCACCACAATAGTTAATCTCAAGGAAGAGAGATGTCAGCAACCAAAGAAGAGATCATCGCTTTTATACAATCAGAGTCTCCAAACTCTAGATATAAGATTGAGTCCGTAGGGGATAGCAAAGCCACTTTGTCACTCGATGTCGGCACGGACGAACTACGACCTGGCGGCACCGTCTCTGGTCCTGTACTAATGAGTATCGCGGATATCGCGATTTATATTGCAATATTGGGTAAAATCGGTATCGTACCCTTGGCAGTGACCACTAGCTTGACGATTAACTTCTTGCGTCGACCCTCAGCAGATAGGAGTATCGTCGCCGAGTGTAGCTTGATAAAAGTCGGACGCGCACTAGTCGTAGGCGAAGTGTCGCTCTATTCCAAAGGCTCTGAGGATATGGTCGCTCACGTGGTAGGGACTTACTCTATACCGCCTAAGCGTAACTAACTCTATCCCGTCTAAACGTGACTAAGCGTACGTAAATAAGCGTGACAAAGCGCCCTTATAACCGGCTTTATGGCCGAAAATTTTTAGAAGGGTTCTAAAGGGTAGAATAGAAAACAGAAGAGATGTGCTTGATAGGAATAAATGGCGGTGACGGAGGGATTCGAACCCTCGATACGCTATGAACGTATACACACTTTCCAGGCGTGCGGTTTCAGCCACTCACCCACGTCACCAATTTTAGACGGCTAAGTATAACGGATACGATTGCTATTGTCACGGTTTGCGCTTTATCTTTCTTTATTAATTAGTGCCTGCTAGGATAGCGCATCTGTGATGACAGCAGCAGTAATTACACCGGCGAAAGGTACAAAATAACGTGATGAGTTTTGCAGTAGTAGATAGTAGGGCGTTAAGCCGTGTTAGACATAGCATAATGGCTCGCGCAGCAGCGATGATAACGGTAGGGCTACTCGCAATAGCGCCAGCCTATGCTGATGACTTAAGCCAGTGTAATGAGTCGTTTTATGGCGGGGTTTATCCGGAGTTTATCAATGATAAGCTTAGCGCCAACACCCAAGCATTATGTATGGATGGCTTTGCAGTCATGTACTCAGGGGTGACGCGTACGCCGTTATGGTCTGCAGAACATCTGACTCGCGCGCGTCTCAATCAAGCCAAAACGATAGATCGTGAAGACAGCTTTCATGAAGAGAGCCGTTTGCCAGAATCTGCTCGAGCGTCATTGGAGGATTATTCAGGCTCAGGCTATGATAGAGGGCATCTAGCGCCCAATGCCGATATGGCCACGCGCTCGCAGCAATACGACAGCTTCAGTCTGGCTAATATCGCGCCGCAATCGCCGCGCAATAATCGCTACATTTGGCGCAGCATCGAGTCGGCGACGCGCTATCTGACGCAGCAATACGGCGAAGTTTATATCGTAACCGGGGTCGCTTTTACGAATAAAAAGACCAAGCGTCTAAATAGGCAAGTGCTCGTACCGAGTCATTTTTTTAAGGCGGTTTATATACCCGCTATCGACCAAGCCGGTGTCTACTACGCGCCTAACGATGAGTCCGAACGCATTGAGGTGATTAGCCTTGATGAGCTTAGCGAGCAGATAGGAGTCGAGGTGCTACCGGTGTTAGATAGCGCGGTCAAGCGGCAAGCTTTGGCTTTACCCCTAAAAGCGGGGGAGAAGATAGACGCGCCTACTGCGCCTAGCGAGGAGCCACTATGGCTGATATTCGTCTTAGCTTTAGTGGAATGGCTATTGACGCAGCTACAAGCATAAAGACGCTATAGAGTCTAAAAATAACAATCTAAGATATCGCTGAATAAACAAGTCTATCAACGGTTTTTATTGCGAATTATTACTAATACTTGGAGTAGCTTATGATTGAACCTTTTGCAAATAATCATCAAAGTATGCAGATTGGTGAATTGGTTATCGAAAACCAACAAGATAAGATTATTATCTACGGTGATTTGGATTTGTATTTAACGAAAGCTGGATTTGCACAAGCAAAGCAGCTACACGAGCTTACTACTAAGATATTGGCGCAGTTTGAGAAAACTGATCAATACACAAAAATGGATGAAGTGTCAAAATCAAATGATGACTGGTCAGATGATAATATTGATAATCCGTTTTTGTAACTATTTGATATAGTTACGAATTACAGAAAGAAATCTTTATGAAAAATTACTAGGCAAAACGTTTTTTTTGCTTATAATGTAATCAGACAGCGCTTGTACTGTTTCGATAAAGATGATTCTTCGTCATTATCGATCTAGGTAGATAGAAAAGATAGCTCACAGAATGAACTTCTTTTTTACTTACTATAGATATATGCAGCTTTGGATATAGACAGTTCTAGTCGTAGAGGTTTTTTAAGGACAAGCGCAATATACGCAGTTTATTGCACAATCATTGAAGGGAGTCGATCTATGAAATTATTTACAAAAACCGCTTTAGCAGCTGCTGGTATTAGTATGGCGACTATGGCGTTTGCCGCTGACCCATTGCATAATACCACTTGGCAGACTTACGATGACGGCAAGCCTAAAGGCACAGTCAAAATCACTGAGTCAAATGGCGTATTGACTGGTAAGCTTATCGATACCAACTCAGCTAAAGGCAAAAAGCACGTCGGTATGACTATTATTTCTGGTCTAAAAGCTGATGGCGGTGGTAAATATAGCGGTGGTACGATTACTGATCCAGAAAAAGGTAAAGATTATCGTATGACAGCAAGCTTGAATGGTAATTCTTTGAAACTAAAAGGTTACATCGGGCCATTCTCACGCAGTCAAACATGGAAAAAGAAATAAGTCGATCAAGTAGTTTTTTATCAGATCTGTACTTAATAGATAAAATCCCGCACTACCGAAAGGTACTGCGGGATTTTTTATGTTTTACATTTTATTGTGTCAGTAAGGGGAGGTTACCCAATAAAATAATAAACGCTGACACTACATAAAGTAGTATCAGCGCATCGAGTAGGATTAAACCTGTCTGCTAGATCTTATCTGACAAATTCAGGATAAGCTTCCATACCACATTCTGCAATATCTGCCCCTTCATATTCCTCCTCTTCAGAGATACGGATACCGATGACAGCTTTGATGATGACCCAAACGATGAAGCTTGCAACAAATACCCAAGCAAAGATGGTCGCAGCGCCT
Source organism: Psychrobacter sp. TB15 (assembly GCF_000511655.1). Classification (NCBI taxonomy): domain Bacteria; kingdom Pseudomonadati; phylum Pseudomonadota; class Gammaproteobacteria; order Moraxellales; family Moraxellaceae; genus Psychrobacter; species Psychrobacter sp. TB15. The sequence goes on along the minus strand of NZ_AYXN01000040.1, from coordinate 81,112 downwards.
GCAATCTGACCGATAAAGGTAGATGCTGGGTTCGTAATTGGCACAATGAGTAAGCCAAATAGACCGACCACACCATGAACCGAGATAGCACCAACAGGATCGTCAATTTTGATTTTGTCTAATGCCAAAATAGATAGCACCACGATGACACCAGCCACAACGCCAAAGAGTGTCGCTTGTAGGGCAGAGGGTGTTGATGGCTCTGCAGTAATAGCGACCAGACCGGCTAGGGCACCATTGAGTAGCATTGTAAGATCGGCTTTGCCAAAGATAATACGTGCGATGATTAAAGCGCCCACAGCACCGCCAGCAGCAGCAGCATTGGTATTCAAAAAGACCATGGCAACAGAGTTGGCACTAGCGATGTCACCAAGTTTGAGTACTGAGCCACCGTTAAAGCCAAACCAGCCCATCCATAGGATGAATGTACCAAGTGCCGCTAGTGGAAGATTGGCGCCAGGAATCGCACGTATCTCACCTTTAGGACCGTATTTACCTTTACGGGGTCCTAGTAGTAATACACCTGCTAGAGCAGCAGCAGCGCCCGCCATGTGTACGATACCAGAGCCTGCAAAATCAGAGAAACCCATATCGCCTAGATTGAACAGTCCAAAGACATCGTTACCGCCCCAAGTCCAACTGCCTTCTAATGGATAGATAAAGCCCGTCATGACAACAGCAAATAATAGGAAAGCCCATAACTTCATACGTTCAGCAACGGCACCTGAAACGATGGACATACAGGTTGCTACAAAGACAACTTGAAAGAAAAAGTCCGAGGCTGCAGAGTAGACAGAGTCGCCACCAAAGCCATTTTCGGCAGAGGCTGCTAGTGCGTCTTCTACTAAGGTATCGCCGCCTGCAATTCCGCTCAAGAACAGATCGCCACCATACATAATAGCGTAGCCGCATACCATGTACATGATGCTCGCCGTTGCAAATAGCGCGACATTCTTAGTTAAGATTTCGACCGTGTTTTTTGATCTGACCAATCCGGCCTCTAGCATAGTGAAGCCGGCGGCCATCCACATGACCAGCGCCCCACAGATCAAAAAATAAAACGTATCGAGCGCATACTGGAGCTCAAAGATTTGACTTTCCATTTAAATTCCCCTTGAATTGACAATGCAGCTATCGGGCGTGCCGATAATTAAGGCTTTTACTGTTGCTTGCACCAGTAGTGGGCAAGTACGGTTTTACTACTACCGCTTTATACTTTAGATCGCATTAGGACCGGTCTCGCCAGTACGAATACGAATAACTTGCTCTAAGCTGGTGACAAATATTTTGCCGTCGCCAATCTTGCCAGTGCTTGCGATACGAGTGATGGCTTCGATAGCTGGCTCGACCATCTCATCGATGACGGCGACTTCTACTTTTACTTTTGGCAAAAAATCCACCACATATTCTGCACCACGATACAGCTCAGTGTGTCCTTTTTGACGTCCAAAACCTTTGACCTCAGTGACAGTCACACCTTTGACACCGATGTCAGAGAGCGCTTCACGTACATCGTCAAGCTTGAATGGTTTTAGAACCGCAGTGATTAACTTCATAAGTGTTATCCTTACATGAGTGAGGCTACAAAGAGGACGCTATCTGGACGTATTCGCTGTATTACTCCTCTTTTGCGCTTACTAGTAGTCATTCAAGAACTGTGCCAAACCCACTCAAGGGGGAGGTAGGTTTGGGGTCTTAAACGGCTGTAGCGCATTATAAACAAAGGGTTACACAATACGACCAGGCGATTTATCAATGTAGCACTGGCTTAAAAAGAGCTTTATTATAACTAACTTATAAGCCTTCGGGGAGACGATACCCAGCTGAGTTACCAAAACATCATATAGAGCAGGCAATAGCGAGTATCAGAGGGCTGTAGCTAAGTCTTCGGAAGATAAAATAGCGCTTACCCCATAAAATCAGTAAGCGCTGTATAACAGAAGATTGTGCCCAGAGTATAAATAATAGGATGTGAATAAGCAGACGAGCTAGATAGGAGAGTCAGCTATAACAGATTATAGCTTAGGAAAGAGCAGATACGGTGTTTTGGTACTGACGAGCAGTTTTTTGGTATCACTGCCTTGTAATATCTCGCGCAGACGCGATTGTCCGAAAGCGCCGCTCATTAGCATGCCAATATCATGCTCGTTTTGATAATAAGTAAGGGCAGCGCTGACATCACGGCAATCTAGCAGAGCTTTTTTGGTATTAATTCCCGCTTGCTTGAGACGCGCATAAGCTTCTCGCAGGGCATCACAGTTGTCATTGTTGTTTTTACCGACCATGACGATATGAATGGTTAAAGCGCGCACTAAAGGCGTTTTGCACAGCCAATCGAGCATCCGGTGAGTAGTAACGCAATTATCAAAAGCAAAGAGGGCGGTAGTAGGGGTCAAAAATGGTGCATGAGTCACCAAAATGGGGCAATGACTCAGTCGCACGAGCTGACTTAGGGTAGTTTTACAAGTCACGTTATGACCGATGACAATCAGTTGCGACTTTTCATCCACGTAGTCGATACTGTCGCTGAGGTTTTCGTGGCGATGTAAGGTGTAGACAGGGCGCTTATATTGATGCTCATCGCAGTACGCCTTAGCTTGATGTAGCAGCAGTCTGCCTTGCGCCTTGAGCTCAAAGTTGCTTAAATGCTCATGGCTAGTGAATTGGTCTAGCAGGTGACTCTCGTCATTGATATTTAGGCAGCCAGAATAGTTCACCGCCGTTTTTTGCTGCATGCTTGGCACAGAGTGGAGCAAGCCAATCGGTGCTTGCAAGCGATTGGCGGCCCACATACTCGCGTCCAATACTGATTGCACGTGATCGGGACAATCTAGACAAGCAATGACACTATCTGGTTTTAAATTACTCATAAAATGGCCACATCGTTCTCATAATAAAAATCAGCCACCCAGTTTAGGATTAAGGCATCACCTGCATGCTCAATAACTGCTGCGGCTGTCTAATCATTCATTGACTCACAAAACCTTATGTTGCATCAGCCTTATAAGAGGTGAGTCTTACAAGGTATATAAAGCTGCTTAATCTAACAGGCCAATATCTCGGCGATCGTGAATAGAGAAGCGGTCAATCAGGGTTCGACTGGCATTGTTTAGTCCAACTACTTTGACATCAATACCCTCGCGTTGCAAGCGCATGACCAGCTTATCAAGCGTATCGACAGCGCTGACATCCCAAAAGTGCGCTTGGCTGACATCGATATGAATGGTATCTAAAGCCTCTTTGGTATCGAAGCTGTTCAGAAATTGCGTGGTCGAGGCAAAAAACACTTGCCCTTGCACATAATAATAGCGCGTATTGGTACTATCGTCATAATCGCTATATATGGTCAAGAACTGGCCAATCTTATTGGCAAAGGCTAAGGCGGATAGTAGTACGCCAACCCCGACGCCATAAGCAAGGTTGTGAGTGATGACGGTCGTCAATACTGTCGCTAGCATCACAATGTTAAATGACATAGGGTGCGTTTTAAACTCACGAATAGACTGCCAGTTAAAGGTACCGATAGAGACCATAATCATCACTGCCACGAGCGCTGCCATTGGGATTTGACTGACCCATTCGCTCAAGAACACCACCAGAATCAGTAGCACCACGCCCGCTATCAAAGTCGATAAACGAGTACGGCCACCAGATTTTACGTTGATCATCGATTGACCGATCATCGCACAGCCCGCCATACCACCAAAAAAACCAGAAACGACGTTAGCGATACCTTGACCGCGGCACTCTTTATTCTTATCACTTGGCGTATCGGTAAGCTCATCAACGATGGTGGCGGTCATCATCGACTCAAGCAGACCGACGATAGCCAAAGCGATGGAGTAGGGGGCGATGATAAGTAGCGTCTCAAGATTGAGCGGAATATCTGGCAATAAGAATACCGGCAATGAGTCAGGCAGATCACCCATACTACCGACATTACGAATGTCTAGGTTCATATACATCGCAACCGCTGTCAGACCGACGATACAGATCAGCGGAGAAGGGATAACGCGGCCAATCTTCGGAATGAGCGGAAACAGATAAATGATCGCAAGGCCTACCGCCGTCATAATATAGACGGTCATACCGACCCGCTCCGTCATCGGATTAAGCTCAGGGAGCTGGGCGGCGAAGATCAAAATCGCGAGCGCATTGACAAAGCCTATCACCACTGAGCGCGAGACAAAGCGCATGAGATTGCCAAGCTTTAAGATACCCATCACTACCTGAATACCGCCGCATAGCAAAGTCGCTGCTAGCAGATATTGCAGCCCGTGATCGGCGACGAGATCGACCATGACTAACGCCATCGCACCGGTGGCCGCTGAGATCATACCTGGACGTCCGCCAACGAAGCTTATGACCACAGCGATACAAAAGGAGGCGTACAAACCTACTTTTGGATCCACGCCGGCGATAATAGAGAAAGCGATGGCTTCTGGAATCAAAGCGAGGGCGACGACAAGTCCTGACAAGATATCGCCGCGAACATTAGAAAACCACTCATCACGTAAGTTATCAACAAAAGATATCATAAGTAAGCTGCATACAATAAAAGACAAAAAGGAAGTCGCTGATCGTGGGCCTATTATCTATTGATAATAGTCACTGACAAGAGAGCTAAGGCGTGGCTTAACAGACTGCGTCTGTCAAACAGTATGGCACTTGCACAGCAGCAAAAGCCAATAACGAGTAGAAGTATAATAAGGTTTAATGATGGTGCTCAATCTTAATATATGAGACTGTCAGCTCACTGGCACGATACCAAAACGGTAACGCTCATTTGACAAAAATGATAATAGAGGCAAAGGTATGCCGCTAGTGACAACATGCTAAACTAATAAAAAGCTAAGTATTTAGCCCTTAGTTATTAACACATAGCACATGGCCATTCGCCAGTAGCGATAAAAACATGGGCATAATAGCACAAAGTGGCAAAAAAGCAGTACCGAAATATCGACGTTACCGTTATCATGCTTATACTTATCGTTCAAAATGACGTGACCGCTCTCATCACTGAGCAACGTTTTCAGAGCGCCTCCATAGTTTAAGAGAAGGAAAGTATATGTCGATCTCTGCGGCACCAGCGACATTGATTCATAAAGGCAGTGGCCTACAAGTCGTCGTCGGCTTAGGGCAGTCCGGATTATCAGTAGCGCATTATCTTACCGAGCAAGGCTACCGAGTTGCCGTCACTGATAATAACTCTACGCCAGTCTTGGCTGAGCAGCTACCAGCTGCGGTTGAGATTCGTCAATTTGGCGGGATTGATAGCGAGTTATTGCTGCAGGCGGCGCGTATTATCATCAGTCCTGGTATTTCTTTGGCAACTGAGGCCGTAGCGCAAGCACGGCAAGCGAATATCCCTGTCGTCAGTGACATTCAGCTGTTTTGTGAAGCGTGTAGTGCACCGATAGTCGCTATCACCGGCTCCAATGCCAAAAGCACCGTTACTACCTTAGTGGGACAGATGGCAGGTGATGCTGGTGTACAAGTAGGCGTCGGCGGCAATATCGGCGTGCCGGCGTTAAACCTATTAGCCAATAAAGAGATGGAGCTAGCGGTTCTTGAGCTATCAAGCTTTCAGTTAGAGACCGTTACTAACCTAGGCGCGCAAGTAGCGACTGTACTCAATATGTCGCCGGATCATCTAGACCGTCATGGCGATATGCTCGGCTATCATCAGGCCAAGCACCGTATCTTTCAAGGCGCAAAGTCAGTAGTCGTCAACCGTGAAGACGCGCTGACTCGGCCTTTAGTCGCAGACAACTTGCCTCGTATTAGCGTCGGCATTCATGCTCCTGATAAAGGCCAGTATGGTTTGATCACTGATCCTGATGGGCAAATTTATTTGGCTCGCGGTACCGAGCGTCTATTATCTGCTGATAAACTACCGGTCAAGGGCCGTCATAACTTACTCAATGCCCAAGCCGCGCTCGCTTTAGGGGAGCTGGCAGGACTGCCTTTAGAGAGTATGCTCGCCACATTACAGCAGTTTACGGGGCTTGATCATCGGTGCCAGTTTGTAGCTTCAGTGACTGATATCGACTACTTCAATGACTCAAAGGGTACTAATATTGGCTCGACTATGGCAGCGGTTGAAGGCCTAGGAGCCGTTTATGCCCCAAAAGATGGTAAGCTGCTACTAATATTAGGCGGTCAAGCAAAAGGCCAGCAGTTTGGTGAGTTGACGCCGCTTATCAATCAATATGTCAGCCAAGTCCTCATCATCGGTGAAGATGCCAAACTTATCGAGCAGCACCTGCGCGATACTGAGCTTAGCGATGATGTCAGATTGCATCAATGCCAGACGTTAGATCAGGCTTTTACTTGCGTTCAGCAAGTGACGGATAGTAGCTTATCGCAGGTACAAGCGGTACTGTTATCGCCAGCTTGTGCCAGCTTCGATCAGTTCAGTGGTTATGCTGAGCGCGGTGAGCGTTTTAGTCAGCTCGTACAGCAGCTCATGACGTCAGATACTGCCGATAGCTAAATGGTCTCTTACTCTTATAAGTGATGGATATTATTGGTTATTTATTCTATAGTTTATAATAAAACTGGCATAAGTTATTTTTTAGATTTTGATGGTGGTGTTCGCTGAACGCCGTACTTTTTGTTTGTTAGTATATTTGAATATTATGGCGCTCTCCTTCTTTTCTCGCTCAAACTCCAGCTCTTATGCCAAAACCGGTAGCGATGGCGTGTTGTCCCTACCTTCAGCTCGCGCTATTTTGATAGCTAGCGTGGGCTGCATGATGGTGCTAAGTTTGCTGATGGTTGCTTCTGCTTCTATACCCTTTGCGCTCAGTCGCGGGATGACAGAGCTCTATTTTTTCAACAACCAACTGCTCTATATGTGCATTGGCTTATTTTTGGCGTTTTTACCTTATAAGTTTGTACCACTTAAGATGTTGTACCAGACGGGTACGCAGTTCTTTTTATTGATGGTGACAGCGCTATTATTAGTCATCACGTTATTTGGTACGCCAATTAATGGCTCCAAGCGTTGGCTGAGTTTAGGAGGTTTTAATTTTCAGGTTGCTGAGCTTGCCAAGCTAGTTGTTATTGTCTTTGTCGCTGACTTTGTGGTGCGCCGCTCGTTTGAGGTGCGTAATGGTTGGGATGGTTTTCTGCGTATATCACTAGTGATTGGCCTGCTGACTTTTTTACTGTTATTGCAGCCAGACTTTGGCTCACTAGTAGTCATCGTCGGGACGGTATTTGCGATATTTTATATAGCCGGCGCGCCCTATAAGCAGTTTATAGCGTTAGGGGCGGTGGTGAGTGTACTTGGGGTATTGGCAGTAACTTTGGTTCAATATCGATTGACGCGAGCTTTGTCGTTCTTAGATCCTTTCGATGATATCCAAGATACTGATTATCAGCTGGCGCGCAGTTTGATCGCCTTTGGCCGTGGTCAGTTTACCGGAGTCGGTTACGGTGAGAGCGTACAGAAGCTTTCGCACTTACCAGAAGCGCATACCGACTTCTTATTGGCGATTACTGGCGAGGAGTTGGGGTTTGTCGGCGTGACGTTGATACTGCTGCTCGAAGCCTTGATCATCGGTAGCGCTATGCGCATTAGTTATAACGCGCTCAAACGTCGGCAGATGCGCATGAGTTATACCGCTTTTGGTATCGGTATTATCTTTATTGCTCAGACGATTATTAATGCCGCGATGAATATGGGGGCAATGCCGACCAAAGGACTAACTATGCCTTTCTTTAGCTATGGCGGCTCCTCGATGCTGATTAGCTTAGTGATGGTCGCGCTGCTGCTTAAAATATATAAAGAGAGCCCTGAGATCGAGAAGAGCCAATGTCGTCATTATTAGCAGCTAGCGCTTAAAGAGTAGCCAATTGCTGTTTGTTTTGTAGTGGGGTATTGTCCCATTGGTCAATAGCTTGTTTTAGCATACGCTCTGGCGTGTCCAAATCAACGGGCTGTTGTTGCAATAATTTGAGAGCTTGCGCGATAAGTGCGCTTGGATCACGTGTATCGATAGGCTGAGCTAGGTTTTGTTTAGAGAGTTTTTGTCCATTGGTATGGCAGATCAGGGGCAAATGATACCAGTAGCTAACAGTCGGCAAGCCTGCCATTTGTAATAAGCTGATTTGCGCGGTAGTCATTGGCAAAATATCTAGACCGCGCATGATGTGAGTGATACCTTGTAAGCCATCATCGATACTCGCGGCCAAAATATAATTAATCATGCCATCTTGCCGACGGACCACCATATCGCCCAAAGTCTGTTGCGGATTATCCCACTGCATCCCTTGAATACCATCCATAAAACCAATGGCATAATCTGGAAGCTGCAAGCGTAGCTTATGCTCCTTTTTATCTAAGACATCATTAATACAGCAGCGCGGATAACGTTGCTGGTTGGGGGATGAACCACTAACCTTTTTTCTATTATCCCAATATCTGGCTAAGCTTTTACGTGAGCATTGGCAGCCATAAGTTAAAGGGGCTAGCACCGTCTGTAAGTAGTCGTTATAGATGTCGATGCGCTCAGATTGATGGATAATATCACCATCCCAGTATAGACCAAGCGTTTCTAGGTCTATTAATATCTGTTCGGTGAACTGCCGATCACAGCGCTCAGTATCCGTATCTTCTATGCGCAGTAGCCATTTTCCGCCCAAGGATTTGATATGACAGTAGCTGGCTAGCGCTGTCGTCAAAGAGCCTAAATGTAACTCACCAGTAGGAGAGGGGGCAAAACGACCTATGGGCAAATCTGTTGTATAAGGCCTTGATGATAAAGAAGGATGAGTAACCGTTGTCAAAATAAAGCACTACCAAAGTGAGAGAAGGGCTATAGCATAACTAAACTGACGGATAAAATATATTGATTTTCAGTAGCGTACTATTAGAGGCAAATGACAGGTAGAGACAAATGACGGGCAAAATAAAGCGAGCGACTCTATCAAGAGCGCTCGCTTTGAGAAGGTATAGATATCAGTAAGGGAGTGTTATTGACCCTGGTTTTGACGCTCTTTCATCTCCGATAAGGTTTTGCAATCGATACATTGCGTCGCGGTTGGACGCGCTTCCAAGCGGCGTAGGCCAATCTCCACTCCGCAAGTCTCACAGAATCCATAGTCGTCATTTTCAATATCAGCCATCGACTTATCGATCTTGCGAATCAGTTTACGCTCACGGTCACGAGTACGCAATGCTAAGGCGAACTCTTCTTCTTGAGTTGCTCTGTCGTTGATATCTGGCATGGCGCTCGACTCGTCTTGGATATAAGTCTTAGTGCGGTCAGCCTCACCGATTAGCTGGTTTTTCCAGTCCAGTAAGATTGCTTTAAAATGTTCAAGCTGCGCATCAGACATATATTCTTCGTCTTTGGCAGGAACATAAGGGGTAAATTTTACTTCAGCTGGAGACGTCGTTGAAGTGCTCATAAGGGTATCCTATTTTTCCAAATTAATTCAACAAAACGATGTTGCAAAAGACAAGACTTCAAAAACTCTCTATCGCCCTGCGACTTGTCCTTTTTAGAACGTTTCACCACGGGGTACGCCAATCATAGGATAGATAAACCTAACATCAATGTGATGCCATACGTTATCAATCGCTAATATTAACCTAATAATGATAACTTTCTTTATCATTATTATACTAACCAACGTCCACTGTCACTATTATTCATTATGCCACTAAAAACTGGCTACCAAGTATCTAGTCTTTTGACCCAGCTTGCAAGATTGCCATTGTTGGCTAATTGCAACCAGCGATAGCCGGCATGTGCTTGTTTATCATAGCTAAAGTCATCCTCATAAGGCATAAACTGATAGCAAGTCGATGGTGTCGAGTAGACTGTGACCCCGTTACGATGACGGACTTGCTCTTGATGCGTATGACCACTGACAATGACCTTTAAGTGCGCATAAGGGGCTAGACGCTGCCAAAAATAATCGGCGTTTTCTATCATGTGTGCATCTATCCACTCAGAGTACATCGGCATCACATGATGGTGTACAGCTAATAAGGCCGGCTTATCACAAGTCGCAAGCTGCGCACATAGCCAATCCATATCCGCCTCAGTCACCGCACCTCCAATCTGGCCAGGGATAGATGAGTCTAGCAGTAACAGCTGCCAAGCGTCCGTCTCAATCACATGCCGGCTCAGTAGCCGCGGATCCATAGCACAAGCGGTCAGCTTACGTTGCTCAAAGGGCAGGTCGTGACACGACTCGTCGGTGACATCATGATTACCTGCAATACAAGCAAAAGGTATCTGCGTGCTATGAAGTACCTCAAAAATATGGTCGTAAGTCACGCTATCAACCTTACTGACTAAGTCGCCGGTGACGAGTATCAAATCACAGCGAATATCTTCAGCAAGCGCTTGAGCAAGATTGGCTTCAAAGCAATGTCGACAGTTGGGTTTTTCATCGCTATGGTCTTCAGCGTTATCTGTACTAGCGGGTGATAATAAATGCATATCGGTAATTTGTAGAACATTTAACTGCCCATCTGGAGCATGAACTCGGTAAGTAGGGTAGCTCAGCATGAGTAAGGTCTCTTAGGCCATAGTAGATGATAATCCTAAACGCTCTGATAACCTTAATACTTCCTAGTCGTCTATCAGTCATTTAATGATTAGCTATCTGCCTGTTTATAGCACAGTTTTTGGTAGCAACCAACTACTTAGTAAAAGAAAGTCGATAAGAGCTAAGTGCGCTTATTAATAGTAGCCGCTCGTAGCCTAATTTTTATTGGCGATTAGTTACGTTCAATTTAGCGAATAGTTTTGAGAATAAGAGCGCAATAAAAAACAAAATAGCGAGCACTAAGACAATCGACAGACCGGTTTGTATATCCATCCAAACACTGCCCCACACTCCTAAAGTCACTCCGAATTGGGCGATGATGAGGGCAGATATGACCATCTGCTTCGGCGATGTCGTCCATAATCTAGCGCTCAATGCAGGTAGTACTAAAAGCCCGCTTATCAGTAGGCTACCGACTGCTTGTAAGGCAATCGCACAAAACCCTGCCAGTATTCCCATAAAAAACAAACGCTGGCGAGCCGGATTAACGCCTTGAATGCGAGCTAAGGCTTCATGAGTGGCAAGTTTGATTTGCGCTGGCCAAATGTATATCAGTAAGGCTAGGCCTATTAGTACGCTCGCTGCTAATATTGGCAAGTCCGCCCAATCTAGCTCTAATAAATTACCGAATAAAAACCCTAAGACGTTGGCTTGTTGGTTGGTTAATTGAGTGAGCGTCAGTAAACCTAAGCATAATAAAGTGACGGCAACTACGGCTAACACCGCATCCATTGGCAAACGCTCATCGTCAATGACCACTAAGCCGAGCACTACCAGCACGCTGACGATACCAACGCCCGCCCCCATGGGTAGCTGCCAAAGCACCGCAAGTCCCACGCCCAAGAGTGTACCGTGCGCTAAGGCATCGGCAAAAAAAGCCATACGCCGCCATAACACAAGGCAGCCTAATGGGGCTGAGAGCAGCGCAAGAATACTGCCGGCAATCCAAGCCGGAGCGATAATGGCCAACCAAGCAGTCATAACTGATATCCGTTAAATAGGCGCTAAAAGGGGGTTAAAAGGGTTTCAAGATAAAGGGGTACTCATATGACGAGCGCTTAAGATGCTACATCGCTAGGGGCATGATGCTCACAAGCGTGATGCTGATGCACATAAGGCTGCTCGTAATGATGGCCAAAGAGCTTTTGAAACTCGCTGGTGATAGCAAGCTCGCTCGGTTGTCCTTCACAGCAAATATGCTTATTGAGACAAATAACGCGCCGGCTACCTTTCATTACCCAGTGCAGGTCATGTGATACGACAAGCATGGCGCAGCGCAAAAACTCCGGCAGCTCATCAATGAACTGATAGAGCCAAACCTCAGTATCAGGATCAAGCCCCTGCATCGGCTCATCTAAGATTAGTAAGTTCGGCTTATCTAGTAAAGCGCGCGCTAGTAGCACGCGCTGCGTCTCACCACCAGATAAATGACCCATCTGCCGTGAAAGCAGGTGATTTAGCGACAACTTATCAAAAATAAACTGCCGCTGCTCTGGCTGTAGTCGGCGTTTATCCGCCTGCGCTAGCAAGTCTTTGACTCGTAGCGGTAAGATAGGCGGCACCGCAAAACGCTGCGGCACATAGCCAAGCTGCAGGGGCTGATGCGCTGTTATAGTACCTTCGCTGGCGGTTATCAGACCTAAGATAAGCTTAACTAACGTCGATTTGCCTGCGCCATTAGGTCCGATCAGACTCACCGTTTCATTAACCGCGATATCGATGCTGATATGCGACAGCAAGCGCTGTCTATCAATATCGTAGCTGACATTGTTTAGGCTTAGCAGCTCAGCACTACTATTTTGCTTAGTCGGTAAGGGGGTTGCGCTCATAGCGGACCTATGGGTTAAAGAATGGCTTTGTGCTTGATGTAAACCCTTAATGTACACAACATTATAAGAGTTAAAAATTAAAGCGATGATAAAAGCTACTGACAAGCTTGGCAGCGGCCGCTTAGTTCGATGACGCTATGATTGACCAAAAACCCTACATCTTGTTCGGCAAAGCTCATCATCTCTTGCACCGGTAAGCTGCTACATTCTTGCACTCGCTGACACTGCTCACAGATCAAGAATGCCGCGGCGTGCTCAGCACGAGGATGACAGCAAGGCACATAAGCGTTGATTGAGGTGAGCTGATGAATCAGACCCTCACCTAATAAAAATTCTAAGCTGCGATAAACCGTAGGCGGTGCGACGTTCTTATTCCGATGCTCATGGTCGTTATCTTGCAGACGAGCTTGCTGCAACTGGGTAATCAAATCATAAGCACCAACGGGCCGCTCGGCCTGCAATATCAGCTCATAGATCTGTTGACGCAGTGGGGTGAATCGCACACCGCGAAGGCGACACTGCTCTATAGCAGCAGTCAGACGCGCATGCACCTCATTAGCAGTGAACTGCTGAACATCATGCAGGTGATGACTAGCTAATGAACAATCGCTCATAACCGCTCCTAAAATAATCGTGCACTTTTTATTGTTATAGTATAACATAATGCAATTAAAAATCGATACTTTAATGACAGCTGTCAATAACAATGGGCTAAAGTGGCATGATAAAAACCATGAATAAAAAAATACTATCCCCGAAGTCTTGGCTCACAAATCTACTAGCAGGTTTACTATTAGCAGGTTTGTTTACCACGAGTGCGCAAGCGGCTGATACCGTAAGCGTCAGTAATTATCCTTTGTTTTTGCTCAGTGAAGCGGTGACAAAAGGTGCACCCTCCGCTAAAAAGCTACTTAACCCGGGTGAAGTAGGGCATCACGGCAGCATTAGCCCAAAAGATATCAAAACGGTTCAAGACAGCACCTTTGTGGTTTGGTTTGGCGCGCCACTAGAGAACAACTTGGCTTCAACTTTAGATAGTGCGCCTAATGCCATATCCTTATTCGCCTTCGATGCTTTTAAGCGTTACCCAATGCGCGATGTCGCAGGTGAGCCACTAGCCGATACCTTAGATACTCATATTTGGCTCGACCCAGAAAACGCCAAAGCCATTACCCGGGCGTTGGCCGTCATTCACAGTCATGCCGATCCAAAAAATAAAACACTCTACCAAGCCAATGCACAGAAATTTGCGCAGCGAATGGATAGGGCAGTGGCTAGTCAGAAGCGTAGTGGCCAACCCGTTAGCGCTTATTGGGCGTATCACGATGCTTATCAGTATCTTGAACCAAGTCTGAATTTGCAGCTGGCTGGTAGCTTAACAGCCGATCATCATCTAGCGCCAAAAGCCAGCCAGATACGTCAGCTGAGTGAGCGGCGTCCAAATAAACGCATGTGCTTAGTGACGCAAAGTAAGCCTGCTAAAGGGCTTATTACCAAGCTGCAACCAGTTAAAACTACTATTCAGTTAGAAGATATGAGCGCCAGCGACGACTTTGTGACCGGTTGGAGTCAGATGGCGCAGCAGATAGCGAAGTGTATAGACTAGTCTTTTGCGATTAGACTGCAAGCTGGGCTTCAGCTAAACACTTGATAGTAGCGGTATTTTCCTTGCGAAAGCTAACTTGAGTCCTTATAATATTCGCGCTTGATGAGTGGAATTAGTGAGACACTGACCTTTATCTCACACTTTAGGATAGCTGATGACCCAACCTGCCAAACGCAGTCAAAAAGATCAAATAAAGGTCTATCTGAAACGGCAAACTTGGGCGCTACTCCTAGTGATCATCGCCGCTTGGCTTATAGATCGCGTTTGGTTCGGTGGCGAGCTAGTCGTCGCAAAAAGTGCGGCTATCGGCGGGGCACTTAGTTTTGTCACGCAAATGGTGTTTGCCACTTTTACGTTTAGTCATAGTGGCTATCGTGCGCGCGATCATATCGTTAAGCAATTTTTTCGCGGTCAAGCGCTCAAGTGGCTACTGACTGTCTTTGGCTTTGCATTTATTTTTATCATGATGAAGCCTTTATCTGTATTGTCTTTATTTGCAGGTTTTATCATGATGAAAATCAGCCATGTCTTAATGCTTGGCCGAATAAAATAACCTCTTGAAAGTAAGCTATTTTCTGATAGCGACAAACGAATAGCTCTTGAGTTTTTATAATCGCTTTACGCCTAATTTGGGCTAAAGGCAACCCATTAACATAATATCTTACAATTTAATTATCGACTTAAAGCCATATGGGCGAGGATGTCACCTTCTACCTTAGCGTTACAGTTGATAAAAAACCAATAATTGACTTTACACGAATACAACGTTGCATTAATATACACAGCTAATTGTTTTGCTTAAGCATAATTTTTTGAGCAATACGCTTGCCAAATGGATAGGCAAATTAGCATATAAAAAGTTTATATGCGTATATAAAGGGCTAGTAGTGATTACTTTTAGGCCCTTTTTTGGTAGCTAAAATTTATGCAAAGCTAACAAAAAGCATTCGTGCTAACCGCACAGGTTAGATTGGGATGGCTGTATTTGAGTATGGGAGCGCTTATTATTAAGCGTGTATTTGCGCGCTATCGTATTAATGCAATGGGGCTGTAGTAGATAAGCACTATGCTAGACTACTTTTATGAAGATAACCCATTGTAAACTCAGTAAAAAAGTACAGCGAAGGCTGTTAGAGTTTTTCACAGCTGAAGTGACTGCTAGAACAGCCGCAGATTTGCTTGATATTCAGCCTAATACTGCTGCACTTTTTTATCATAAAATAAGACTTGTGATAGATCATCATCTCTCATTACAAGCTGATGAGCTTTTTGATGGCGAAGTCGAATTAGATGAAAGTTATTTTGGCGGTGTACGCAAAGGTAAAAGAGGTCGCGGGGCTGCTGGTAAAACCGCTGTATTTGGGATTCTAAAACGAAACGGTAAGGTGTATACCATTGTCGTAGCAGACACCAAACAAACCACCCTAATACCTGTCATCAAGCGTAAAATCAAGCCTGACAGCTTTGTTTATACGGATAGCTATCGAAGTTATAATGCATTAGATGTGAGCGAATTCAAACATTTCAGAGTCAATCACTCTAAAGAGTTTACTTGTGGTAAAAACAATCACATCAATGGCATTGAGAACTTTTGGAATCAGTCCAAACGAACGCTCAGAAAGTATAATGGGATTAATAAGAAAAACTTCCATTTATTTTTAAAAGAATGTGAGTTTAGATTTAACTATGGTTCACCATCTAATCAGCTGAAAACCTTGAAAAAATGGTGTGATATTTAATCCTTATCTACTACAGCCCCAATGCAATTTACGGTAGATGAGCGCAGTAAAGAGTAATCCTAATCACTCACGTATCAGATGACAGCCATGTTTTGGTAGCTGAGTAAATCGTTGATTAATGAGAAGCTGACACTATGGCAGGCGAACAAACAACAACAGAATATATCTCTCACCACTTAACAAACTGGACGTACGGCTATTTGCCGGGCGAAGGTTGGAAAGTTGCCTACACTGCTGAAGAAGCAACTGCTATGGGCTTTAATGCTATCCACCTTGATTCTATGTTGTGGTCAATAGGTTTGGGCATAGTATTTTGTGCTATCTTTTGGATGGTTGCCAGAAAGGTAACCTCAGGAGTACCTAGCAAAACGCAAGCCGCTGTCGAGATGATCGTTGAATTCGTTGATAATAACGTTCGCGATTCATATAGTGGCACCTCAAAGCTGATTGCACCTTTAGCACTAACTATCTTCGTCTGGATCTTTTTGATGAACTTGATGGATTTGCTGCCGGTCGACTTTATTCCAGCGCTTGCCGGTCAAATCGGTGCTGCTATGGGTCATGATCCGCATCATGTCTTCTTCAAAATCGTTCCAACAACCGATCCTAATATCACCCTTGGCATGTCGTTTGCTGTCTTTGCGTTGATTATTTTTTATAGTATCAAAGAAAAAGGGGTTGGTGGCTTTGTCGGAGAGCTGACGCTGCATCCGTTTAGCGCAAAAAACCCTGTCTTACAAATTATTTTAATCCCGGTAAACTTTATCTTAGAGTTTGTAACGCTGATAGCGAAACCTATCTCTTTAGGGTTACGACTATTTGGTAACATGTACGCCGGCGAGTTGATTTTCATTCTGATCGCGCTAATGCCTTTTTGGATTCAATGGGCGTTGTCAGTACCGTGGGCTATCTTCCACATCTTAATTATTACCCTTCAAGCGTTCGTATTCATGATGCTGACGATAGTTTATTTGTCACTAGCATCATCAACTGAACATTAATTAGACATTCAATAGGTAAATGAGGATACATCAATGGATCCAGTATTAGGTGGTTACACAGTTATCGCAGTAGCGCTACTTATCGGTTTAGGCGCACTTGGCACAGGTATTGGTTTTGCGATCTTAGGTGGCAAATTCTTGGAAGGCGTTGCCCGTCAGCCAGAGCTTGGTTCACAATTGCA
Organism: Psychrobacter sp. TB15; assembly: GCF_000511655.1. Classification (NCBI taxonomy): domain Bacteria; kingdom Pseudomonadati; phylum Pseudomonadota; class Gammaproteobacteria; order Moraxellales; family Moraxellaceae; genus Psychrobacter; species Psychrobacter sp. TB15. The sequence continues at coordinate 64,183 of NZ_AYXN01000040.1, read as the reverse complement.
AACCCGTATGTTCATCGTAGCAGGTCTACTTGATGCGATCCCAATGATCGGTGTCGGTATCGCTATGCTATTGTTGTTCGCTAACCCTCTAGCAGGTTAATCAGAAAGCTCAGTTGTAAATGTTTGACCGTCTTAAGTTGTCTATCTTTTTTGAGGTTACAACCTATAAGTTATACAGAGTCGGACGGTCAGACAGGATCAATGAAACTGATTTTTCATTAACAAAGAGGTGATCACGTGAACATCAATTTTACCATCGTCGGTCAAGCCATTGCTTTTGCAATATTTGTGGTTTTTTGCATGAAATTCGTGTGGCCACCACTTATCGGCGCAATCAATGAGCGTCAGCGTAAAATCGCTGATGGTCTAAATGCCGCTGAAAAAGCAAAAGCTGACTTGGCTACGGCAGAGCAAGATGTCCAGCAAGAGCTTGAACTGGCTAAGACTAAAGCTGCAGCCTTAATTGAGCAGGCGAATAAGAGCGCTAATCAACTGGTCGAAGATGCAAAATCACAAGCGCAAGCCGAAGGTGAGCGTATTCGTCAGCAAGCTCAAGCGTCAATTGATCAAGAGATCAATCAAGCGCGCGAGTCACTGCGCACGCAAGTTGCAGAGCTTTCTGTCCTTGGTGCAGAAAAGATTTTGCAAGATAGAGTCGATGAGCAAAAACATGCTAGCATGTTAGACCAACTGGCGGCGAAGCTGTAACTGTGAGGATATAATGGCTGATTTATCAACCTTAGCACGACCCTACGCAAGAGCCGCGTTTGACTATGCCAATGAGAACGGGGCCGTAAACGAGTGGGAAGATTTCTTGTTTGTCGCAAGCAACGTTGTCAATGACAAAGCGTTTCGTAATTGGCTAGAAAACCCAGCCATCACGGCTGAGCATAAGTCAGCTGCTTTGGTTGATCTTTATGACTCACAAGTGGCTGGTGATGACGATTCTGCTTTTAAGCAACTACTAGGCGAGAGCAAAGGCTCTCGCTATGGTAATAGTATTAGCTATCCTAAAGTGTCACCAGCGCTAAACAACTTCGTAGAGCAATTGGCGCAGCAAGAGCGTCTAGCCCTACTTCCTGAAGTTTATCAGCACTATCGTAGCCATAAAGCGAGTAGCTTGAAACAGCTTGATGCTTATGTCACGACCGCCTATCCATTGACTGCCGCGCAGCGCGAAACGATTCAAACGCGCCTAGCTGCATCGCTCAATGCGACTGTGGTGATTCACGAAACGGTTGATCCTAGTCTATTGGCAGGCGCTACCATAAAAGTCGGTGACAAAATCATTGATGATTCGATGCGCGGCAAGTTACAACAGTTAAAAACACAGCTAACTGCCTAATGCCAGTATAAGCGTAGCGCTACTATATTAGTAAGGAGTAGCGGCTACGTGATAGTAAGAGCATTTAAGTCAGTGGGCGGGTTATCATAAATTAAAGGAAACAAGGCAATGCAACAACTGAATCCAGCGGAAATCAGTAATCTGATTAAGCAGCGTATTCAAGACCTTGATGCAGGTGCAACTGCAAAGAATGAAGGCACGATTGTCAAAGTATCTGACGGTATTGTGCAAATTCATGGTCTTGAAGATGCCATGTACGGCGAAATGATTGAGTTTGAAGGCGAAATCTACGGAATGGCGCTTAACTTAGAGCGTGATTCTGTTGGCGCAGTCGTACTCGGTGACTATCTGCAATTGCAAGAAGGCCAAAAAGCTTATTGCACGGGTCGCATTCTTGAAGTACCAGTAGGTCCTGAATTATTAGGCCGTGTTGTTGATGCTTTAGGCAACCCTATTGACGGCAAAGGTCCTATCGATGCCAAAATGACAGATAAAGTCGAAAAGATCGCTCCAGGCGTTATCGACCGTCAATCAGTAGATCAGCCCGTTATGACCGGTTATAAAGCCGTTGATACCATGATTCCAATCGGTCGTGGCCAGCGTGAGCTTATCATTGGTGACCGTCAGACGGGTAAAACCGCTATGGCTATCGATGCGATCATCGCACAGAAATCTTCTGGCATTAAGTGTGTCTACGTGGCTATCGGTCAAAAACGCTCTACTATCGCTAACGTCGTACGTAAGCTTGAGCAAACCGGCGCTCTAGAATATACCACTGTTGTTGTTGCTTCTGCTTCTGAGCCGGCAGCGCTACAGTACATCGCACCGTACTCAGGCTGTACAATGGGCGAGTACTTTCGTGACCGCGGCGAAGATGCGCTGATTGTATTTGATGACTTATCAAAGCAAGCCGTCGCTTATCGTCAAATCTCACTACTACTACGTCGTCCGCCAGGCCGTGAAGCGTATCCTGGTGACGTATTCTATCTACATTCACGTCTACTTGAGCGTGCATCACGCGTAAACGCGGATTATGTAGAGAACTTCACAAATGGTGAAGTCAAAGGTAAAACCGGTTCATTGACCGCACTACCTATTATCGAAACACAAGCCGGTGACGTTTCTGCATTCGTACCGACTAACGTGATTTCAATCACTGATGGTCAGATCTTCTTAGAATCAAGCCTATTTAACTCAGGTATCCGTCCTGCAGTCAACGCTGGTATCTCGGTATCACGTGTTGGTGGTTCTGCTCAGACTAAGATCATCAAAAAGCTCTCAGGTGGTATCCGTACTGCACTAGCACAGTACCGTGAATTGGCTGCCTTTGCTCAGTTTGCATCTGACCTTGATGATGCGACTCGTGAACAGCTTGACCATGGTGAGCGTGTTACAGAGCTGATGAAGCAAAAGCAGTATCAGCCGATGTCTATCGCTGATCAGGCCGCAGTTATTTATGCCTCAAACGAAGGCTTCTTATCTGATGTACCGGTAGAGAAAATCGGTTCTTTTGAAGAAAGCTACTTACGTTATATGCATGACGAACAGAGCGAGCTTATGAACGAGATTAATGAGACTGCAAATTACAATGATGATATTGCTTCTCGTTTGAAGTCAGCTGTTGAGACTTTTAAACAAAATCACAGTTATTAATTTAATGGGTTAAGCCGATTTGGTTTTAGCTTATCGTATACCAAGTGGCGCGTTGTCTGAGTAGATAGTTGCGCCACTGCTTTAACCCTTATCGGTATTAGATTGCGTTATGCTCGCATATAACCCTTATTTTTAAGTGTTAATTCTCTATCATATGCGGCATGCGCCACTGCTTTTTAACCCTCTTATATTGGAATCATTATGGCAAGCTTAAAAGAGATACGTGCCAAAGTCACCAGTATTAAAAGTACCCAGAAGATTACTCGCGCTATGCAAATGGTTGCAGCGAGTAAGATGCGCCGTGCCCAAGAGCGCATGGAAGTGGGTCGCCCGTATGCTGATAGTATGCGCCGGGTTATCTCGCATTTGGTACATGCCTCATCAGATTATAAACACCCTTATATGGTAGCGCGTCCGGTTGATAAAGTGGGCTATATTGTTATCACTTCGGATCGTGGCCTAGCGGGTGGCTTGAACATTAATTTGTTCAAAGCTTTATCCACAAGTATTCAAGACTATCAAAATCAGTCTGTACAAGCCGAATTTGCGGTTATCGGTGCCAAAGGTGTCAGCTTCTTCAAGAATTTTGGCGGAAAAGTGACCTCTGCGGTGACGGATTATGGCGATAAGCCGACTTTCGAGCAGGTAAATTCACCCGTACAAGCGATGCTTGATGATTATGCTAACGGCAAGCTTGATCGCATTTATGTGGTCTATAACAAATTCGTTAATGCCATGACGCAAAAGCCAACGGTTAACCAGTTAGTGCCTTTGCCTGAAGGGTCATTTGATAGTGATTCTAGCGGTATGCAGACTGAGCTTAGTTGGGATTATATCTACGAGCCTGATGTCAAAACTTTGATTGATGAATTACTTGGACGCTATATTGAATCGATCGTTTATCAAGCGGTCATGGAAAATATTGCCTCTGAACAGTCGTCACGTATGGTTGCTATGAAAGCGGCAACTGATAACGCTGGTGACCTAATTAACGATTTACAGTTGGTTTATAACAAGCTGCGTCAAGCGGCGATTACCCGAGAAATCTCGGAAATCGTTGGCGGTGCTGCTGCTGTTTCATAATTGACTACAACCATGTATAGAAGTTCAAGGAGAACGCAATGAGTAGCGGTCGTATTGTACAGATTATTGGCGCGGTTCTTGACGTCGAGTTCAACCGTAACGAAGTTCCTCAGATTTTTGATGCCCTGCAAGTTGATGGCACCGAAACCACTCTAGAAGTACAGCAACAGTTAGGTGATGGCATCGTGCGTACGATTGCTATGGGCTCAACTGAAGGTCTAAAGCGTAACCTACCAGTGACTAATACCGGTGCAGCTATTTCTGTACCAGTTGGTACAGGTACGCTTGGCCGTATCATGGATGTTCTTGGTCGTCCTATCGATGAAGAAGGTCCCGTACAAGCTGAAGAAAAGTGGTCTATCCACCGTGATGCACCAAGCTATGCTGAGCAGTCAAACAGCACTGAGCTGCTAGAGACTGGTATTAAAGTTATCGATCTACTTTGCCCGTTTGCAAAAGGTGGTAAAGTTGGTCTGTTCGGTGGTGCCGGTGTTGGTAAAACCGTTAACATGATGGAGCTGATCAACAACATCGCGCTAAAGCATGAAGGTCTATCCGTGTTTGCTGGTGTTGGTGAGCGTACTCGTGAAGGTAACGACTTCTATCACGAAATGCAAGAAGCGGGCGTTGTCAACACTGAAGACTTTAGCAAATCTAAAGTTGCGATGGTATACGGTCAGATGAATGAGCCACCGGGTAACCGTTTGCGTGTTGCACTATCTGGTCTAACTATGGCTGAGTACTTCCGTGATACTAAAGATCCTGCCACTGGCAAAGGTCGTGACGTACTCTTGTTTGTTGATAACATCTATCGTTATACACTAGCAGGTACTGAAGTATCAGCACTGTTAGGCCGTATGCCATCAGCAGTTGGTTATCAGCCAACACTCGCTGAAGAGATGGGCTTACTACAAGAGCGTATTACCTCAACTCAGTCAGGTTCTATTACTTCAGTTCAAGCCGTTTATGTACCAGCCGATGACTTGACGGATCCATCGCCAGCAACGACGTTTGCTCACTTGGATGCGACTGTTGTACTAAGCCGTGATATTGCTTCACAAGGTATCTATCCTGCGGTTGATCCACTAGATTCAACCTCACGTCAGCTAGATCCACAAGTTATCGGTGAAGAGCACTATAACGTTGCTCGCGGTGTACAGGAAGTATTGCAGCGCTATAAAGAGCTCAAAGACATCATCGCCATCCTAGGTATGGATGAGCTGTCAGAAGAAGATAAACTGGTCGTTTATCGTGCGCGTAAGATTCAGCGTTTCTTATCACAGCCATTCCACGTCGCCGAAGTATTCACCGGCGCGCCTGGTAAATATGTGTCACTACGCGATACTATTGCTAGCTTCAAAGCAATCATCGCAGGCGAATATGATGATCTACCAGAACAAGCGTTCTATATGGCTGGCGGTATCGACGAAGTTGTCGCTAAGGCCGAAAAAATGAAATCTACAGCAGCATAAATCGCTAAAGAGTCGTCTGGCGAATAAAGGGTGTTTGTCACGTTCATTCGCTAGTCGGCTCGATAGCAAGCCCGCTGTTTTTAAGACTTTTTCATAATAAGGATTTAGGTATGGCAACGTTACAATGCCGCGTCGTAAGCGCCCGTGAAGAGCTATATTCAGGCGAGATCAGTATGCTGATTGCCACTGGTAGCGAAGGCGAGATTGGTGTTCTACCAGGTCACACGCCATTGATTACCTTGCTAAAGCCTGGCTCAATGCGAGTACAAACGCCAGATGGTCAAGAGGAAGTCATCTACGTGTCTGGCGGCGTACTTGAAGTACAGCCGAAGATGGTTACGGTATTAGCCGATACGGCTATGCGTGCGCATAATCTTGATGAAAGTAAAATCATCGAAGCGCGCCGGGAGGCTGAACAGTTACTAGTCAACCAAACAGATACCGTACAGACTAATGCCGCGCTTGCTTCATTAGCAGAATCAGTCGCTCAGCTACAAACGATTCGTAAGTATCAAAACCGCTCATAATCTGGTTTATGCGCTTAATCAGCGTTTAAGTCAGGTTCAAGGTTTCACTAGAAACAGTCCAATTTGGGCTGTTTTTTTTGGTTATAGACCCTAGTAGTCAGGCAGGAATTTCGTTATATTGTTAACATAATAAAAGAGTAGCGGGCCTTGTTTGTCACTATCCGGCATTTATATTAGTTATCCCTAGGTATCGAGCGTAACTACTCATTTATAATTTTCATAAATAGATGACGCCTACTGGTATCCATGTTGTTTGAAAGCTTTATATTTACCTACTTTCGGACGAAAACTAAGATTTTAGACGGGCTTGTTTATAGGTTTTGTTAACGATAATAGGCTATAGTAGGGTAAGCTATAAGTTTAGTAGTATACTAGCTTGCTATGACTGAGCTGCACCTATAAACAAAATATATAAAAGTATTGAGAATAAGCAGAAGCATTGTTAAGACTACTGCTCTCTTAATATTCATTCTCGCTGCAAATTTTCTGTTTTTAATTTAGATGTATTAGAGGATATAACGATGACAACCCCTGAAGATGACAACACCCCGCGAATTTTGATTGTTGAAGATGATGAGCGTCTGGCTATGTTAACCCAAGATTATTTGGTTAAAAACGGCTTAGAAGTCGCTATCGAGACAGATGGCAATCGTGCTATTCGCCGTATTGTCAATGAACAGCCTGACATGGTAGTGCTCGATGTCATGCTGCCAGGTAGTGATGGTTTGACGGTCTGCCGTGAAGTGCGCCCGCATTATCAAAATCCAATTTTGATGTTGACCGCACGTACTGAAGATATGGATCAAGTACTAGGTCTTGAGATGGGCGCGGATGATTATGTTGCCAAGCCTGCCCAGCCGCGCGTACTATTAGCTCGTATTCGTGCGTTATTGCGCCGCTCAGAAAACGCCCCATCAGAAGATGTACCGCAGCGTTTAGAGTTTGGTGAGCTAGTCATCGATAATGGTGGCCGTTCAGTGAATCTAGGCGAAGAATTGGTTGACTTCACTAGCGCTGAATATGACCTGCTTTGGTTGTTAGCATCTAATGCTGGCCGCATCTTATCTCGTGAAGATATCTTTGAGCGCCTGCGCGGTATTGAGTATGATGGTCAAGATCGCTCTATTGACGTACGTATCTCGCGTATCCGTCCTAAAATTGGTGACGATCCAGAAAACCCAAAACGTATTAAGACTGTCCGTAGTAAAGGCTATTTGTTCGTCAAAGAAGGCAACTAGGGCTATAGGGATTATTTGTAAAGAAACCAGCGCTGTGCTGGTTTTTTTATTTTTTGAATAAAGATCTTAATCAAGTTTTTAATGCAGCAAACTCTAACATATTTACGAGCGTTGCTATAGAATAGCAGCAGCAATTTACTAATAAATCATTTCATGCTTTGGTTACGGCAATTATGTCATTAGTCTCATCTTTAAAACACAGTATCTTTGTTCGTATATACGCTGGGCTCTTGATAGTCTGCTTGTGTGTTGCTCTTTTTGCGCAGTTATTGATGGATACTATCAATCAAGAGCGTATGCAAACCTATCGCGAGAATATGGCGACTGGCGCTTTTTACTTGGTAAGTGAGGGTCTTGCGCATCAGGAGTCGGAAACCCAGCGCGAGTACTGGCTATCTGATGCTAGTAGTTTATTCGGCTCAACGTTTCGTATCGTGCCAATCGAAAATATAGATTTTAGTGCTAGTGAACGACGCCGTTTCGAAAGTGGCGAAACGGTAGTTCGTTATGTCAGCCAACCGGCCTATGCTGATGTCTACCACCGTTTACCTGATGATAAAGTATTGACCGTGCGTGTCTCGCAGGTCACTGAGCAACAAGTACGCGCTATGGCGGTGTTCTTATTAGATGATTTGTCTTATTACGCGACCCTGCCGGAGAAGCGCGCACGCCTAACGGAACTTGAAAACAAATTTTCTTATCCCTTGACGTTAGACACTATAGATACTTTTGATTTAGATGATGACCAGTTGGCACGCTTGCGCCGTGATGAAGTGGTTATTTTGCTGCAAGATAGCAATAGTAGCCAAGGTAACTCTTCTATCAAGATTGTCATTCCCTCTGAGATCAATGATATGGCCGTTTTAATGGGGCCAATACCATTATTTAACTGGTTTCCACTGAATTTGATTATCAGTATGGTACTGATTAGTATGTTTCTAATCAGCTTAGGTGTCTATGCGCTTATCTTCCCACTTGAGCGCAAATTGCAGCTGATACAAGTGGGGGTGAATGAGGTCAGCGATGGTAATCTCGACATTCAGGTACAAGTGATTGGTCAAGATGAGATTGCGCGCCTCTCTGCTACTTTCAATGCGATGACCTCTCATATTAAGCGCTTGATTGAATCGCAGCGCGAGCTGACACGCGCGGTATCGCACGAACTGCGCACACCTGTTGCCCGTATTCGCTTTGCGGTTGATATGCTAGCCGATACCGACGATGAAGACTCGCGCTTTATGCAGCGCGACTATATCGACGAAGATATCGAAGCTTTGAATGGTTTAATCGATGAGATTTTGACTTATGCCAAACTAGAGGAAGGTTCACCTAAGCTCGACTTAGAGTCAGTCAATCTGAAAGAATTGGTAGAACAAATTGTCCGTGAGACAGAAGCCCTAGGCAAAGATATCAAAATCGTTGGCAATCCTCCTAATAGTAAAGTGACTGCCGTGGCCGATCGGCGCTACTTACACCGGGTGATTCAAAACCTTGCCGGTAACGCGCTGCGTTATGCCGAAGGTACTATCATTATTAGCGCTTGGGTGAAAAAGGGCAATGCATTTGTCAGCGTAGAAGATGATGGGCAGGGTATTCCAGAAGAAGATCGCGAAAAGGTCTTTATTCCTTTTGCTCGCTTAGACGACAGCCGTACCCGAGCTTCAGGCGGTTATGGTTTAGGGCTGTCGATTGTCTCGCGCATTGCTTTTTGGTTCAATGGCAGCATGAGCGTTGATGAAAGCCCAGAGCTTGGCGGCGCTCGTTTTATCATGACTTGGCCTGTCAAGCCCCTAACTCAGACGATTGCCGCTGACCAAATCACCCAAGAAAAGAGCGAGCGCAGCTTTGAGAGTTAAGCTTAAACATTTAGCTTATTATAGGGCGTGTTGGACATTCACAAATGCGCACTGCTGATCGCTACTAGTTTATCAAAGCTGTGTTCTAGTCGTCGTTAAAATTGCAGGTAATGCTTATTGCATTGGTTAGCTGATTTTATTTAAACAGTCGCAACGACTAGGGCGATTTTAGCATCAGCCCTAACTACAACAACAGGGACAGGACTATTTTTTGCCGCTTTATTGATAAAAATAGACGCTTAGAACGACTAAACTTACCATTTTTATCTGCAAATCGCCTAAAAAATAGTCTCTGTCAGTGCCATGGTCGAATGTTCAACACGCCCTAGACTTATTAGAATTAAATAGTATTATTGCGCTTTATAAATAGGACGAAGATAGAGGAGAGCTTGGATGCCTTACTTGTTTGGCGGCTTGATAATACTCAATGCAGCAGTACTGGTGAGCTATTTGTTTTTTCAACAGCCTAGTACTACCCAGAGCTTACAACAAGCGCAAGATGAGCTGGTGCAGCCTATAGACTTTATCAACAGCTCTGAGCATATCCCGCCCCCTATCGGTACTACAGATTAGCTTTTGGCTTACCTTTTAATCAGCAAATGCTTTTATCTTCTATTCGCCATGTCTCGATAGTATCACTGATAGTGTTGCCGATAGTGTCGCGGGTAGCACTTAGCGATCTGTAGCCTTAGTATCGGCCTTTTCATAGCTCCCTTCTTTATCAGCAGTCTCCGTATTAATAGTTTCTGTATTGTTAGTTTCCTTATTAACAGTCTCTTTATCAGTCGCTGCTGCTTGGTCAACTTCAGCAATCAGCGGTATTTTGACACAGACTTGTAAGCCGCCTTCGGGGTGATTAATCGCCTCTACCGTACCGTGATGTAATCTAGCAATACGGTTCACGATAGCCAGACCTAGACCACTACCTTGTGTGGTACGAGCGGTTTCGCCGCGCTCAAACGGCTGCATGATACGCTCTAACTGATCTTCTGCTACGCCATCACCGCAGTCACGCACACAAATGACCAGCTGCTCTTGCGCCTCACCCATAACCTCGCTCTCACTAATGACATCGCTCTCAGTTGTCGCTAGCGTCTCTTTAAAGGTTGGCACCACCGTCGCTGATAGAAATATAGGCGTCTTTCCATAACGATTGGCGTTATTGACTAGATTAATAATCATCCGTTTGATAGACAAAGGACGTACAGGTACTTGCTTATCTAGTTGAGACTCATAAACGAACTCCATAGGCGCAAACTGCACAATAATCTCATTAAATATCGTATCCAAGTCAGTCAAACGCACCGGCTCATCAGAGCCATCTTTCATAAACGAGATAAACTGCTCCAAAATCGCATCCATATCTTCTATATCATAAATCAAGCCTTCTCGAAAAAAATCATCCGGCAGCATTTCAGCAGTAAGGCGCATACGGGTCAGCGGCGTGCGCAAGTCATGCGAGATACCTGCGAGCATAATCGTGCGCTCCTTTTGCGCTTGATTAAGCGTAGTGAACAAGCGGTTAAAAGCCAGATTGACTTGCCGAATCTCAGTAGGCCCTACTTGTGTCGGCAGGGTAGTGGCATGACCCAGACGAATATAGTTAGTCGCGGCTCGCTGCAAATGGCGCAAGGGTCGATTTAATTGCCGCGCTATCAAGATAATGGTCAGTAGCGTCAAAATAGGAATGCCGAGTAAGAAAAACCCTAACAGTGTCGGACTGTACTGGGAGTAGTAGATAACCGGCTCACGTATCCAAAAACTCGTGTCGCGGCTATCTTGCACCCATAATTGCGGCGTTGGCTTAAATTTAAAATAAACCTGTACCGGACGACCCAGCTGCGCACTGATTTCACGTTGTAATACATCGGTAAAAAATCCGACAAATCGCTTTTTCTCAACTTGTGGAAAGTCGCTAGGGTTTTCTACTGTGACCACATGTGAATGCTCATAGACCCAGCGCTGCACTTCAGGGTTATTTTGCCAATCCTGTTTGGCACTATTCATCAGTCGTAACTCACTGGTCAAATAGCGAGCGTGGGTCTTTAGCTCAGGCAAATAAAGACTGCGCCAAAAAAACCAAATGGATAAGCTGACGCTGATAACGACCATAAAAGTAATCATAAAAGTGGTCAGCCAGCTGTTCGACCAACTACTAGAGCGTCGTGTCGGAGTGTTCGCGGTACTCATAGCAGAAGAGTGCTCCAAAAGAGGTAGAGAATAATTACCAATATAAGATAAAAGAGTGCTGAGATGAGTATAGTGCAATCGCATAAAATGCGCTATGGGCTGGGTTAAATGTACAGCAAAAACCGCTCATCTAAGTGATTGTTATCAAACAACTAAATAAACACAGTTTATGTTTTCAAAAATAATAGACTATGATATAATTGTGCCCTTTTTGGTATACCTGCGAAAGAGAGAAATCAGATGGTTGTTATTCGTTTAGCACGGGGCGGTGCCAAAAAACGCCCATTTTATCAAGTCGTAGTTGCTGATCAACGCCGCGCGCGTGATGGTCGCTACATCGAAAACATTGGCTTTTTTAACCCTTTGGCTAAAGAGTCAGAAGAAGCAGTACGCTTAAACATGGAAGCGTACAATGCGTGGGTCGCAAAAGGCGCACAGCCTTCAGATCGCGTTGCTTCATTAGCAAAGTCTTACAATAAGGCTGCTGAAAGCGAAGCGACTGCTTAAGTTTTAAGTGATGATCTTTAAATAGCTCATCAGCTATTTTAGGGTCTGATTTTAGAGATACTGACTTACAAACTTAGCGCTCCATAGCATATCGTTATCTTCTTTACCTTACACTGATTTATCACATTTAGAGTCGTTATGTCATCAGCACCTGCTAATAACCTTATGAAAATAGGTCAGCTCAAAAAGCCTTACGGTATAAAAGGCTGGCTTTGGGTGTTTAGCGATACCGATGATCGAACGGCTATATTTGATATGCAGCCTTGGTATATGAAGACCGCTATGGGTATGAAGCCTTTGACTGTCAAAGCTTGGCGAGAGCAAGGATCGGGTATTGTCGCTCAGTTTGAGCAAGTTCCTGATCGTAATGTTGCAGAAACCATGAATGGGGTAACCCTTTGGGTGGAGCAAGATGTCTTGCCTGAGACTGGCGAAGATGAGTACTATTGGTCCGATTTGATCGGGGTGCGAGTCTTCAATGAGCAAGATGAGTATTTAGGCGATATTACTGAGATGTTTGAAACCGGTGCCCATGACATTATGCGTGTCGCGGCTACTTCAGACAGCTTAGATGATGAAGAGCGTCTGATACCTTGGCACAAACAGACTGTGCTTGAAGTAGATATAACGGCTAAAACCGTTGTCGCTGCTTGGCCAAGTGACTATTGATCTGTGATTAGTGATTGCTGATGTATTTTGCTGTCATAACTATCTTTCCTGAGATGTTTGCTGCGATTCGTGATTTTGGTATCACTGGACGCGCGGTGACTCAGCAGCAAGTTATGATTGAGTGCATTAATCCACGCGATTATACCACTGACAATTACCGCCGTATTGATGAACGTCCCTATGGTGGTGGTCCTGGTATGGTGATGATGGCTCAGCCACTGTCGCAAGCGATTGACGATGCTAAAGAGCAAGCTCGCCTGCACGGTTGCCGCACTGACAGCAAACACTGTCCGGTGGTTTACCTGTCACCGCAAGGGCGGACGCTTAGTGAAGATAGCGTACTTGAGATGGCTGATTATGATGGCATGATTTTATTATGTGGTCGTTATGAAGGCATCGATGAGCGCTTGTTGACACAATACGTCGATCTAGAAATATCGCTTGGTGATTACGTCTTAACTGGCGGTGAACTCCCAGCTATGGTGCTGATGGACAGTGTGATACGTCGTTTACCTAACGTTATGGGTGATGACAAATCTGCGGTGCAAGACTCGTTTGTCGATGGCTTGCTCGATTGTCCTCATTACACTAAGCCGCATGAGTTTGCTAGTATGGCGGTTCCGGAAGTATTGCTTTCAGGCCATCATGCCAATATTGCTAAGTGGCGCTTTTGTCAGCAAGTTGAGCGTACCAAGGCAAGACGGCCAGATTTATGGCAAGCTTTTAGTCCAACAGCTGAGCAAGCCCGTTGGCTAAAAGAGCAATCAAAGTAGCGTCCATAATAGTCAGATGCTTACTTATGTCGTCAGTATAGCTAAACTGTTAAAAAGAATTTTGCGCAATAATGAACCGGCTATAGTGTAATGGCCGTTTACCCAACCCCACTTACCTTGTATCTACCTACTATCAATTTAAAGAGTAGACAGAGACAATTAATTATTACAAACAGGTAATATGCGCTTAGCCTCTATTATCTAATGTGAGGAGACAACTCTCATGAGCAACAAACATCCATTAGTTCAAAGCGTTGAAAATGCTCAACTAGTAGAACGCCCTGACTTTAGCGCTGGCGATACTGTCGTCGTACAAGTAAAAGTACGTGAAGGCGAGCGTGAGCGTCTACAGGCCTTTGAAGGCGTCGTTATCGCTAAGCGTAACCGTGGTCTAAACTCTGCGTTTACCGTCCGTAAAATCTCAAGCGGTGTTGGTGTTGAGCGTGCTTTCCAACTGCATTCTCCAATCATCGATAGCATTGAAGTGAAGCGCCGTGGTGCCGTTCGCCGTGCGAAACTATACTACTTACGTGAGCGTTCTGGTAAATCAGCACGTATCCGCGAGAAGCTTGGCGCACGTCCAGCAAAAGCTGGCGCTCAAAAGAAGACTGATGCTGGCGTCCCTGATGCGGTTGAGACTGCACCTGGTATCTAAGCCAGCAGTCGCGCTCAATGCTGAGCCTAACTATTGATAGTTATGAATTACTTATCAGTAATCATTACTAGCGATAGTGACAAGCCCTTATTCATAGGTTTATTATATAAATAAGTAGGCGTACCAAAAAAGACAAAACCCCAATCTATGCGCAAGCTAGATTGGGGTTTTTGTATTGATAAAGCACAACTTTAATTATTTTCTCCAAAGCTTACTTCGCTGCTTGCTTCACCACTTACATTGTTATTTACTTTGTCGCTTACATTGTCGTTTGGCTTATCTGGTAAATCTAGACGACTGGCTTGATTCTTAGATCTGCTGTGCTTACGCAAGCGAATATAGACGGTTTTGGTGACGATGGCGACGACTTTTTGGTTTTTATCGACGATTTCAGTACGATAGTCGCGAAATACTGGCTCGCCACTCTCAGCGAGTTTGCGAATAGCCGTCGCCTCACTGCTAGAGACTTTTATCCGTGCCGTTACTTTATTAGTAGCTGGCGCGACAAACTCAATGTGTGAGCTTTTATCCCACACTACATAATTACTCCCTAATTGCTGCATCAATAGCAGCATATAAAAAGGGTCGGTCATAGCGTACAAACTACCACCAAACTGTGTGCCAACGATGTTTTTATTCAAAGCCGTCAGCCCCATGCTGACAACGCATAATCCTTGATCGGTATCTAAGTGCTCAAGCTTGATACCCGCACCTACATAAGGCGCGTAGGTATTGATACGTAGCTTCAATAGATGCGGCGTCAGTATCGGCATAATGTACTGTTTGGCTTTGCGATTTAATATCTCGAAATTTTTTGGAAATAGCTTCATCTTTTATCCTTCAATCCCTAATTTTTATAATAATATCAGTCGGCTATAATCAGCAATCAGTCTGAGTAATCTTTATCCAGTCAGCGCAAATGCGCAGTATTAGCAGCTGTCACTATTGACTACTGAATCATGCGCCTAACGTACAAGTGTACACTTAAATGCCCAAATTTTATTTTATAATAGAAAGTAGAGTGAGAGAAGAAGAAAAGGAGACTAGCTATGTCAAAGACTAACAGTGAGCAAAAGGAGGAGACAGTAGAAGAGAGCTGTCAGCTCTGTAGCCGCACAAATCTACCTTTGACTCGCCATCATCTTATTCCGCGCTCACGGCACAACAAGGCCCGTACGCAGCGCCGCTTTAGCCGCACTGAGATGAGTGGCGATATTGCCATGCTATGTCGTCCTTGTCATAGCCAAATACATAAAATTTTTACTAATCATGAGTTGGCAAATTATTATCATACGATAGCGCGCTTACAAGAACATAGCGAAGTCGAAAAGTTTGTCAATTGGGTAAAAAAACGGCCAACGGGGCTGAAGATAAGAGTAAGAAATTAAGCTTATAAATAGCGATGGGAAAACAATACTCGCATTATAGATACTGATGACCTACAATGACCACCCCTTTGTTTACGGTAGTTTAACCTTTAAGAATAGGTCTAGACAGCAGTCCTAACTATCGGTAATTAAAACGAACAAAGGATTATTTAAGTTCTCAGTCAACATAAGGAGATGTGATGAGTAATCCTCAAATCCCCGCATCAAAAAACGCAGACGCTAATCCCAACCTTGCTCATGAAAATGATCCTTTGCAAGGTAGCTATGCCGAATTACATCAACCCTACGCAAGTTTTGAGAGTCGCGACGCTTATCTCAATCATGAATTACAAATCATGCAACCTAAGCGCTGGCGACCAAATTTACCTTTTAGAGATTATCGCTTCGAGTTTGAAGATACCATTCCGGCAATGGCAGCCACTATCGGCAAAGTCGTGATGGTCGGCGCTATTGCCGCAACTTTTGCAGGGCCTCTTGGTTTAGGAGAAGCCTTTGTTTTAGAAAACGTGCGTTATGAGCTGCTCATAGTCGCGTTTTTTGTCATTTTATTCTCAGGTTTTTTGCTGCCTACTGCCAACCTTGCTGGTACTCACGGCCCACTGATTCCTCTTATTCCGATTGTCGTTGCCGCCGGTGGCCACCCTATGGCTTTTGGCTTACTCATTGGCGCTTTTGGTCTGCTGCTAGCGATCAGCAAAGGCGGAAGCTTATTGGCCAATTTAACCAGTAAGGGGGTGTGCGGCGGTCTGCTGCTCTATCTTGGCTTTATTGGGACTATCTCACAAGTCAAAAACCTTTTTGCTTGGGCAGAAGGCATTGGTATGGCGCATATTGCCTTTGTGGTGATTTTGCTCACTATTATCCTGTATGCGGTTTTAGAAAACTATCAAAAGCGATGGCTTGCCGTGCCGCTCAGCTGCTTATTAGGCGGCGGCGTGGCCTTTGCTATGGGCGCACCGTTTGAATTTAAGACCACGCCCGGTTTGCCTAATATGAGCCCGATGTACTGGTGGGGCGAAAACACTGGCTGGATGCTAGGGCTGCCAACGATTGAGAGTTTCATTGTGGTACTACCCTTTGCGGTATTGGCAGTGGCGATGTGGTCGCCGGACTTTTTGGGACATCAGGTGTTTCAAAAGATTAGCTATCCTGAGCGTACTGAGCGCGTGCGTATGGATATCGATGATACGATGATTAGCGCTTCGGTGCGTCAGGTAGCAGGCTCGGTACTTGGTGGCTCTAATTTTGCTTCTTCTTGGGGCACTTATATTGTGCCTGCCGCCATCGCTAAGCGCCCAATCCCAGCTGGCGCGGTACTAACCGGACTATTTTGTGTCATCGCTGGGGTTTGGGGTTATCCCATGGATCTTGCGATTTGGGAGCCAGTCATGTGTGTGGCCTTAATCGTTGGAGTGTTCATTCCGCTACTCGAGGCGGGTATGGAGATGACCCGTGAAGGTAAAACCACACAGTCGGCGGCGATTGTTGTTTTTGCCTCAGCGTTAGTAAACCCAGCATTTGGGTGGTCTATTACTTTAGTATTAGATAACTTAGGTCTGATTGGCTCAAAAGAGCGCAGTGCCAACTTATCTAAGATGAGTCGCTGGATCATTCCGGTAGTGACCTTTGTGATCTTGACTGGGGTGATGGCTATCGTAGGGATGCTGCCTGGTATTCCGGCACTATTACCAAGCTTTCGCCACTAGGATAGGGTTAAAGGTTCAGCGTAGGTACAAACATAAAAAGCCAGCTTTATTAAGCTGGCTTTTTATACTATTAGGGCGTGTTGAACATTCGACCTTGGCACTGACAGAGACTATTTTTTAGGCGATTTGCAGATAAAAATGGTAAGTTTAGTTGTTCTAAGCGTCTATTTTTATCAATAAAGCGGCAAAAAATAGTCCTGTCCCTGTTGTTGTAGTTAGGGCTGATGCTAAAATCGCCCTAGTCGTTGCGAAAATCTAGCCAATGCAATAAGCATTACCTGCAATTTTCACTTAGACTAGAACTATTTTAGCTATCAGCAGTGCGCATTTGGGAATGTTCAACACGCCCTAGATCTTATAGGGTATATATAAGCTATTTTCGCTCTTATGTACTCTTTATATCTTAGATGTTTTTTATATGAGTGCCATGGAGCTTATGACCTTAATATAGTTAATTCGAAATAAAACCAATATATTTATTTTCTCGTGCTACTGGTATAAATTTTATTTGCTTGCTATGCGCTTCGCACTCCAGAGGCTGCACAAAATTTATCCCAGTAGCACTGTGTCGGATTTGAAGTGAATCAACTATAGCTATCTAGCGGCGCTACTATTTTTCAGCGCGCACTTTATCCACTAAGAAGTCTACCACTTTAGGGACTTTCGCGCTCTCACCGGATACCACGTATTTACCTTGTACTACGACGGCAGGGACACCCGTGAGCTGATAACGCTTGGCGCCTGCTTGTGAGCGTCCGATTTTGGTGCCTACTGCAAAAGAGTTATAGAGGCTATTGAATTTCTTTTTGTCGACGCCTTGTGAGGCATACCAATTAGCGAGTGAAGCTTGGTCAAATAGTTTTTTACCATCCTTGTGGATTGCATTGAATAGCGCATCATGAGTTTTGTCTTCATAACCTAATAGCTGCGCGGCATAGAACCCACGAGCGCTAGATTCCCAAACTGGGTTTAGGGCGGCGGGAGTCTTGAAAAATGCGACACCTTTGTCTTTAGTTTTTGCCCATTTTTCCATATGCGGGTTCAAAGAGTAACAATGAGGGCAGCCGTACCAAAAAAACTCACGAACAATGATAGCATCACCGCTGATTTTTTCTGGATTATCAAGAACTTTATAATCTTTACCGGCGACATAATCGGCCGCTTGTACGCTCATATTAGCAAAGCCAATGGCGCAGGCTAAACCAGTCAATGCGAGGACACGTTTCATACTTCTTCCTTTAATTCTTACGGCTTGAGGGTGTTAAGAGGCACTTATCAAAAGTGCTAAAAAAAGGTTAAATACACTTCGGCTATAATAACGTAAAATGACCGTCATTGTGAACCGTATTCTTAACCAATAGTTGCCGCGCTGTAGCTATTATTTATAGCTTGAGAATGTATAAACAACTATCTATTTTATCAGACGTTCACAATCGGTCACTAGGTGGCTAAGGTAATATAACGACGCTCATGCTAACATTACCTATGGTTTCTAACGCTATTGATACTAGCAGTAGAGTGTTTTTAGTATTAGCTTGCTAAGACCTCATCGCTATCACTGATGAATTCTTAGTTTTTTGAGCCTATCGAATCTAATAACAACGACAACGACGATAACCGTATTCAAGGATATTTCTATGAGCGCAACGCAGCCCCATCAAAATACAATCAACAAAACTCAAGATGGACAAGAGGATATAGCAGAGCAAACGGTCACGAATGTAGACCCTAGTGAGGTTGATAAATTCAACCAGCTTGCAGGCGAGTGGTGGGATAAGACAGGGGCGTTTGCGACTTTGCATGAGATCAATCCGCTACGTCTCAATTGGATCACTGAAAACGTTGAGCGCGGTTATCAAAGCGCGGATACTAACAAAACCGCAGCTGATGGCTTACAAGGTAAAAAGATACTCGATATTGGCTGCGGCGGCGGGATTTTATCTGAGTCTATGGCGCGGCGCGGCGCTGACGTTACCGGTATTGATTTGGGTACTGAGAACCTAAAGGCAGCGACCCTGCATGTGCAGCAAAGCGGTTTAGAGGAGACGCTACGTTATCAGCATATCGCGGTTGAGACTTTAGCGGCGCAGATGCCAGCTCAGTTCGATGTGGTCACTTGCATGGAGATGTTAGAGCATGTTCCAGACCCTAGCGCTATCGTACAAGCTTGCTATGATCTATTAGCGCCAGGCGGCGTCTGTGTGTTATCGACGATCAACCGTAATCCTAAGTCCTATTTGTTTGCTATCGTTGGCGCTGAATATGTACTGAGATTATTGGATCGCGGTACGCATGATTACGCCAAATTCATCACCCCAGCTGAGCTGGATAAAATGGCACTCAACGCCGGATTTAATCGCCAAGATATTATTGGACTACACTATAACCCCATTACCAAGCGCTACTGGCTTGCACAGAATGTCGATGTCAATTATATGATGGCAGTGCATAAGCCTATGGATCAATAAGACTAAATCAATAATGCTGAAGAGATAAGCGTAAATGGGTCTTTTATAACAGCATAATACTCATCAATTAAGGCAGCGACTATGACTAATTTTGTGAAGGCGGTACTCTTCGATCTAGATGGTACTTTGATCGATACTGCTGCTGATTTTGTGCGTATCATTGGCAAGATGAGCCAAGAGAATGAGTGGCAAGCGCCAAGTGATGCCGATATTCGCCAGCAAGTCTCTGCTGGTGCCTCAGCAATGGTCAAGCTCATGCTAGAGCATAATGGTCAAGTCGGCGTCACTGAAGAGGAGCTACTCACTTATCGGCAGCAGTTCTTGGATGATTATGAGGCCGATATCTGTGTCGATAGTTGTGTTTTTGCTGAGCTTGACGAGTTACTACAGACCCTTGAGAAAAACGGCATCCCTTGGGGCATTGTCACGAACAAACCCCGCCACTTAGCAGAGCTACTACTAAGTAAACTGCAGCTCGATGAGCGCTGTTCGGTACTGGTCTGCCCTGAAGATGTATCACGTACTAAGCCTGATCCTGAGCCTATGTATCTGGCGCTAGAAAAACTAGGCATAGCGCGTGGCGGCTCTGCTAGTGTGCTGTATGTTGGCGATCATATACGCGATATCGAAGCAGGCAATGCCGCTGGCATGCCTACCATTCTAGCGGCTTATGGCTATATCCCTGCAGAAGATCAGCCTAACCTAAAGAAGTGGGGCGCATCTCATATTGTCAAAACGCCAAAGCAGCTTAAGCAATTATTATTAAGGTCTGGTAATTTTGATTATTTGTAAACAGTCGCGCTTTTTAAATTAGTCAATCTCGTATAAACCCTATCGATAGCAGTGAGCAATACCATGAACAACACTACAAGCAGTACTGAGAAAAACTCTGAGCAGAATACAACAAATGAAAATAGCTATCAGCCTTTGAGTCATGAGCAAATCCGTAATTTTGTCGCAGAAGATGACAGCTTAGAGGGCAAAGTGATTCTAGTGACTGGAGCAGGGGACGGTATTGGCCGAGTTGCCGCTTTAACTTATGCACGTTTTGGTGCAACGGTACTACTCTTAGGCCGCACGACTAGTAAGCTTGAAGCAGTCTATGATGAAATCGAAAGTATGGGCGGTAAGCAGCCCGCTATTTTACCTATGGATCTCGAAACGGCCAGTTATGATGAGATGCAAAAGCTGGAACGGCTAATCGATAAGGAGTTTGGTCAATTAGACGGTCTTCTGCATAATGCAGGTATCTTAGGCGCGTTGACCCCGCTTGAGATGTACGACGTCGATATGTTTGCCAAAGTAATGCAGATAAATTTCACCGCTACCTTTAAGCTGACTCAAGCGCTACTGCCACTGCTAAAAGATGCCAACAATGGCTCTATTGTCTTTACCTCAAGCACAGTCGGTACGTATCCTCGCGCTTTTTGGGGCGCGTATGCTCTATCTAAGCAAGCGCTAGAAGGAATGAGTGATATCTTTACTCAAGAGACGCAAAACACCACGAACCTACGTTTTAACTGCATCAACCCAGGCGGTACTCGTACCAATATGCGCGCGCATGCCTATCCGGGAGAGAGCCCTATGAGCCTCAAAACGCCGGAAGACATTATGCCAGGTTATGTTTGCTTAATGAGTGATGAGAGTATCGGTGTGCGCGGTCAAGTAGTAGCGCTGCAGCCCAAACCATAAACTTAAGTGTAGCCTGCACTGTCCAAACTCTTCTGTATCTACCTAACAGCCATGCATTGAAATACAAACTACTATGCCCCATCTATCTGTAATCAAAGGATTTTATTATAAATATAGATAGAGCGGTGAGGAGTAAAGTTATGGCAGGTGGATGGTCAAGAGATGGTGCAGAGCACGAACAAATGGATGCTACGGTCAATGATGCGTTAGATCGGGTACGCCAAGCACTACCGACAGGGGAGAGTGCGGAGTATTGTGATGAATGCGGCGAGCCAATACCAGAAGCGCGAAGAGTAGCCGTACCAGGTGTGCAGCATTGTATCGGCTGCCAAAGCGAGCTTGAACAAGATGCTAAAGCCTCTGAGCTATTTAATCGCCGGGGTAGTAAGGATAGCCAACTGCGCTGATAAGTATAAATTTATAATAAAAAACCAACCTGACGCGGTTGGTTTTTTTGTCACAGCACTTTTTGTCACAGTACTTGAGTAATCAAAAAATAAATAGTTGCTAAATTGAACAGTAAACCGGCTAAAAATACATAGCCATCTTCAGTAATTAAAGAGATAGCAAATAAAATCACTGAGGCTGCCGGTATCATAACTGCAAAAGGCACAAGCTCAAGCGGAATCATAGCAAGAGCGGCAAAGATACAAAGGGCTGCTGCCACCTTTTTTGCCTTGTCAGAGGTCAGCGACTTGAGTCTAGGCTTAACCAGTTTATCAATCCATTTTGTGGCTTTTGAGGCGATATTCACACCTTTATGCAGCTTGTCTTCATCAAAAGAGATATTATCAACAAACTGCGGCAGCCAAGGACGCTCTTTGCCAAACAGCATCTGAACGCTTATCAAAGTAATAATCACGCCGCAAATAGTCGGCACTCCGGGGATACCTCCAGTCGGCATAATAGCAATAAGTGCAGGGGCAAATATCAGAGGTCCAAAGCCTTTTGAATTCAGCGAATCCATAATATCGCCGATACTGATCTTATCAGCATCTTCATTAGGTTCTAATTGCTCAAGTACCGCAGTCAAGCTGTGCTCTGATGAAGAGGGATCCGACTTTGAATCACCTTTATCATAATGAGCATTGTCATGCTCATCTAAAGCCGCTTGATTACGGTTTGTACCAGCATTAGAGTTGGAAGGGGAAGTGTTATTGTCTGTCACCATAGCTCCTGAGCGCTTACGCCTTACTCATCTTCAGCATCCGCTTCGTCTGGAACGAATACGTAGCCCACGCCCCAAACGGTTTGAATATAGCGAGCTTGTGAAGGATTGTCTTCGATTAAACGGCGCAGACGCGATACTTGCACATCGATAGAGCGCTCCATAGCGCCCCATTCGCGGCCTCGCGCAAGATTCATTAGCTTATCGCGGGTTAAAGGCTCGCGTGGATGCTGTACCAAAGCTTTGAGTACCGAAAATTCGCCAGTGGTCAACGTGACTACATTACCATCGCGTTTAAGGGTGCGGGTAGACAAATCAAGCGTCCAAGGACCAAACTCAACCACTTCTAGCTGATGGCTTGGCGCGCCGGGTAATTCGCGGTTCTGTCGACGAAGTACTGCTTTGATGCGGGCGAGTAGCTCTTTTGGGTTAAAAGGTTTTGGTAGATAATCATCAGCGCCGGCATCTAGTCCAGCGATACGATCGGCATCGCCGCCTTTTGCGGTCAGCATAATGATCGGGATGTCGGCGTTATCTTCGCGCAAGCGCTTACAGATACTGATACCGTCTTCACCTGGCAGCATCAAATCGAGAACGACTAAAGAAAATAGCTCGCGCTGCATGAGCTTATCCATCTGACTGCCATCATGGGCGGTACGTACCACAAAGCCATCATCTTCCAAAAAGCGCTGAAGCAAAGAGCGCAGACGCGCATCATCATCAACGACTAAGATACGCTGAGTCAGAGTATCGGAGCTTTTATTATCAGTCATATAGATATCCTTTAGTGAAAGTTATTATTATAAAAATAGTGGCAATGGGTGTATAACCCAGTTGTTCGTCGTTATGCAGTAGCTTTAAATTTGTGTTATCGCTTTTATTGAGCCGTCTACTCTCTAAAGGCCTCATTTATCCTATATTTTTCTGTATTCTAGGATTACTTTTAAAGCTATAAAGGTATTACCTCAGTGTATAAGATTGCGCTACTAATTGCATCACTTGTTCACTGAAATGCTGTATGCGTTTGTTTAACGGGGTAAATAAATTATTTATTTGTTCAATTTTGCATCGTTTTAGCCCAAAAAAACGCTATTTCATCCATAAAATACAAGGATATACGCCGTAAGTATAAAAAGGATTATAAATCAGTCAGCTTTTGCTATAATGCCAATCACCATTTCTCAACGATTGATACGTATATGAGTAGCACTGATAGCTTAACGTCATCGGCAGTCTCAGCAAATGCGCAGGGATTAGATGCAACCACACAAGCCAATATCCACGACAAGCTTGCACGCAAGCTTGGTATTAAGACGGCTCAAGTCAACGCATTTGTCAAACTTTTCGATGAAGGCGCAACGGTTCCTTTTATTGCGCGTTATCGTAAAGAAAAAACGCAAAACCTTGACGATGCTCAGCTCAGAGCATTAGAGAAGTCGCTCAGCTATGAGCGCGATATGGCCAGTCGTCGCCTAAAGATTACTGAGCTGCTACGTGCGCAAGGCACACTCACGGATGAGCTGCAAGGCCGTATTGATAATGCCGCGTCAAAACTTGAGCTAGAAGATATCTACTTACCTTATCGTCCGCGTCGTCGCTCCCCTGCAGCCAAGGCCCGCGCAGCCGGTTTAGACAGCGCAGCAAAAGCCCTATTAACACAAGAGATTACGCCGACGCAGGCGCTAGCGGACTATCAGCTGCCTAGCAGCGTCACCGACGATAGCGGTAATGAGATCGATGTTGACTTTAGCGACCTTGATAAGCAGCTGGCCGGTGTTCAGGCCATCATCGTTGATGAGTGGACGCAGGCGCTTGATCTACTCGATAGTCTGCGTAGCGGCTTTGCCAAAACCGCTAGTGTCGTGACAGCGGTTGCTAGTGAAGAAAAGCGCGAAGTCGGCGAGAAGTTCAAAGACTACTTTGATCATAGCGAGAGCTTAGCGCGTCTGCCCAATCATCGCCTACTAGCCATGCTACGCGGTCGTCAAGAGAACGTCTTAGGTATAAAAGTCGATGGCGAAGATGCGCCCTTTATCGAAAAAATTATTAACCACTTTAATATTGATGCGACAGCGCCAAGCGAGCGCCGTGAGTTCCTCATTGAGGCTGCAAACAGCTTATGGAAAGACAAATGGCGTCCGCATATTGAGCATCGCTTGTTGACCGAAAAGCGCCTAGCCGCAGAAGCTGACGCGATCGATGTTTTTGCTAACAATTTGCAGCATCTGCTGATGTCAGCACCCGCAGGTCCAAAAGTGATCTTAGGTGTTGACCCTGGTATTCGTCATGGCGTCAAGATGGCAATCATCGATGCGCAAGGTCATGTCATGCTGGATAGTAGCGATAAGCCCGTTATCGCTACTGTGTATCCTTTTGCTCCAGATAACAAAATGGATGAGGCTAAGGCGCTTATCGATGAGCTATTAAGTACTTACAATGTCGATTTGGTCGCAATAGGTAACGGTACCGCCAGCCGCGAAACTGACGCTATGATAAAAGAGATTTTGTCGGCTAACCCGTCACTACAAGCCAAAGCGGTTATCGTTAATGAGTCTGGTGCTTCGGTCTATTCTGCCAGTGAGCTTGCCAGTGATGAATTGGCTGACTTAGACGTCTCGGTCCGCGGCGCGGTATCTATTGCTCGTCGTCTGCAAGATCCGTTATCTGAGCTCGTCAAAGTCGATCCAAAGGCGATTGGCGTTGGGCAATATCAGCACGACGTCAATCAAAACCAATTGGCCGACAGCCTTGATAAAGTCACCCAAGATAGCGTCAATGCGGTAGGCGTCGATGTCAATACGGCAAGTCCAGCAATACTGACGCACATCGCGGGTCTCAATCGCAACGTCGCCCAGCAAATCGTCAATTACCGTAAAGAGCATGGCGCTTTTTCGAACCGGGAAGCGCTAAAAGACGTTCCGCGCTTGGGAGTCAAGACCTTTGAGCAAGCCGCTGGGTTTTTGCGAATTCGTGATGGCGATAACCCGCTGGATGCTACTGGCGTACACCCTGAGAGTTACGAGCTGGTGAATAGCTTACTTGAACACACCAATAAAGATTTAAGCGAGATCATCGGTAATGATGGGGTGCTTAATAGTATAGATACTAGCGCTATCACTGCTAATGACGACAATGTCAGTGTAAAAGCCATCATTGAAGAGCTAGCAAAACCTGCGCGCGATCCGCGTCCTGAGTTTAAGACAGCAAGCTTCCGCGATGATGTTAATAGTATCAAAGATCTAGAAGAAGGGATGACGCTTGAGGGCGTCGTGACGAATGTGACGGCTTTTGGCTGTTTTGTAGATGTGGGTGTGCATCAAGATGGACTAGTGCATATCTCGCAGATGGCTAATGATTTTGTCGCTGATCCGATGAACCGTGTCAAACCAGGCGACATCGTTTCAGTACGTGTCATCTCCGTCGATGAGCCGCGTGGACGCATTGGCTTTAGTATGAAACCTGAAGCGCAAAAGTCTGAAGGCCGAGTGAAGCCTGCAGCGTCTGTCAAAACTAAAGAGGCAAATACTAATCCTGATAAGGGCAATCGAGCCAAAGATAAGCGTTCAGCGCCACGTGGTAAGCGCGCTGACAAGGAGCGCAGAGGTGCGAGTAATCAGCCTAATCGTACGTCAAAGCCAAAAGCGGAGACGCCTAGCAGAATCGGTACGCTAGGAGCGCTATTACAAGAAGCTGGCGTCACCAAAAAGAAATAACAATATGTCTGTAAGCTTACAACAGTAACTAGCACAAAAAAGGCAGCCGATTGGCTGCCTTTTTTATGAATGATAAGCAATCATTAATGCTTATTTATTATAAATATTATATTGTCTATCGTACTGTAATGCGGCGACTTTCATTAAACTCAATCTCACCTGGCTGAGTCGCTAAAAGCTCACCACGCGGATCTTGTTTTTTTTCTTTAAGAGTGACCGGTGCAGGAGTAGTACGCATATCTGCTGGAGTGACATTACCGCTATTCACTTCACCTTTTATCAGTGGCTGATAATTAGCAGCGCTATGCTGCATATTTAACGGTTGTACTTTATTAGCCGTATCGCTATCTAGTTCCACTTCACCAGGCTGAGTAGCCAGCAGCTCACCACTAGGGCCTTCAACTTTAGATTGCAAAGTAGTAGGCGCTGGTGTGGTTCGCATATCAGCGGGAGTAATCTCGTTATGGGCAGCTACCGCTAAGCTTGGAGCTATCAAAACAGCTCCTATCGTTAGGTATAAGAATTTTTTTTGCATAAAATGCTCCTTATTTCTAAATGAGTTATCGCTTATGTATGAATCATAGCTTACATGTCATATATAGAGTATTTATTATTCTACCTCTACATCAGCATCAGGAACGCGAATCACTGGGAAAGTTTGATCCACTTCGGTTTGATTTAAGATAGCAGGATCTACTTCTTGACCGACGATAGCTGCCTGGCGACCATCTTCAATAGCGATAGCAGTACCTGAATTGGTCTCAACGCGCTGTATCTGGTCTGCAGGAGCGACGATTACTTCTTTCACGCTATAAGTAGAAGGACGAATAACACGTCTGGTCTGTACGACTACTGGCTCGACACTACGCGCTTCAGCGATAGCAACTTGCGCTTCTGGTGCTTTCATTTCACTGATAACGGGAGTAGGGAAGTTGCTACCAAAGTGGTTATCACATTGCTGCATAGTCACGCGTACTGGGTTACCACTGCTATCCATATAGACGTTCACTGGCATGTCAGCTGCGAAAGGAACATATTTACCGACTAATGCGCCAGAAACACCATAACGACCATTTGATTGACCTACGCCTAGATCACAAGCGCCTGCCTCATAGTCAGCGGTACGTAAGTTATTATCACTAACGACGCGCTGAGGAATCATGACCTCTGATAAACGCATCTTTGCAACGCTAGCTTCGCCTGCAAGCGGCATAGGCTCTTGGTAAGTATAAGGTGTATAGTATTTCGCTGAGCCGTCTTTAACTGCCGTGACACACTCATCATAAGTATCATAACCGACGTTACCATTACCGTCTGTAGTCATAGCGGCGTTGGCGTTAACGCCTGCCATAGCAAGGCCTGAAGTGAGTACAGCTGCTGTCAATACATTGAATTTCATAATTATTCCCTCTCAATTATTATCATTATTGTTTAGCAAAACTCATAGTTACTCTTAAACGCTAGTCGGTTTTTATCTTGTTGAAGCGACTTTATTATTTAGACAGAACCATCTCATAGGAGATAGACACTTACAGTACTTAGCTTTTACTAATTGGTAAGTGCTTATTAGCAATGACTAACGCCTAGACACAAACAATACTACTTGAGCACATAAAGCATCGCTGTGTCATTCGGCTAACAATGTGTAGCATTATGTGTTGAATATCTAAAAATCAGCAGTGTCATTTACGCAAGTGATACGTTGTTAGTATTTGATAACATTGTATATGTCAAACAAGCCAGATAAGCGGTAACAGATTGCACCACTGCCCACACTTATAAGAGAGGGCCTAAATAAAAAAACCGCATTCTATTTATGGATAGAATGCGGTCGTCAGTATTATATAGGCTGGATCAAGCTAAACTAGCTAGCTGCTAAACAGTATTTACGAATAATAGCTATAGGCAGATTATTTATCTTCTACCACTTCAAAGCTCAGGCCAGAATGCTCCTCAAGGCGAGCGATAAGCTTATCACCCATCGCAGATGCAGGCGTCCAGAATCCGCCTTTAACATCCTTGCGCGAGATGTCTTGCGCCAAACAAAGAGCAGACTGCGCCAGCATTCTTGACGTACTGCCATAACCTGGATCTCTATCGCCGGTCACTTTTGTACTGATAGAGTCGTTACTTGGGGTATAACCGAAGAAGCGAATATCGAAATAGCCATTTTCTTGCTCTGATTTAGAAGGGCCAGAGCCTGATTTTGGTAGTACGTGCTTAGAGAGTAATTCGCGGCTAGGCTTGAACATCATAGTAGTGGCAAACCCGAATAATCCTGCACTCAAAGCATAGCTCGTCAGCTGACCTTTGACGCCATCTTTCATCCACATCGCTTCGTCATATTTGAACTCACGACCATACTCATAATCTGTAAGCTGATTGGTACGATGGACGATACGGGTGTTGATACTGGCCATTACAAAAGGCGCCAACCAGCGGCCATGCTCGCTGTCATATTCAGGTTTGCTGACATTTTTTTGACGCACATTTGGCGCATCAGCATCGTCGTTGAGCAGATATGGATTAGCAACTTGCTTACGGCGTGATTTGTCTTTGCCAACCTCTTCAAAAATAGTCGCCATAGACGCAACCGTACCGCCAGATAAACCGCCCTTGGCTGCTTTGACGCGCATATGAATCTTTTCACAAACCTCATCAAACTGCTTTTCGGCCTGCTGCTGAGTGAAATACACACCCAAGTCTGAGGGAATAGAGTCAAAACCACAAGAGTTCACGATACGAGCGCCACTCTGGCTCGCTGTATCTTGATACTTGTCCATCATGTCTTTGATGAAAATCGCTTCGCCGGTTAAATCGACATAGTCAGTACCGTTATTGGCACATGATTTGATCAACGGCTCGCCGTATTTTAGATAAGGGCCGACGGTTGAAATCACCACCTTAGCTTGCTTGGTCATCTCATCGAGGCTCGCCTCATCATTACTATTAGCAATGATGATATCTACCTTTTTAGCTGAGCCTGAGTCACTGATCTCAGATTGGAGTTTTTTTAATTTTTCTTCGTCGCGTCCAGCGATGGCCCATTCGACATCATTAGAGTCTGCTAAAAACTGGGATAAGTATTTAGCAGTAATCTGACCTACAAAGCTTGTAGCACCATACAGAACCACAGCGTAGGGACGATTGTCTTGTCTTTCTACAGAGTTAGCCATATTCAATTTCCTTATACATTAGGTGATAAATCTAGATTTGCGATAACGAGACTAGTAGCTATGTTAAGTCACGGACTCATAAATTCTAAGTCACAGACTAACAATAAGTCACGTTACGCCACTTTGTTACACATTATTTTAGGCCGGGTAGTACTAAATAATGATAAAGCTACCTTAATAAAATAGAGTAGCTTCCGTTGTCATACATAATACTACAGGTGGTAGCAGCACATTGTATTTTAAAGGTCTAAAGCGCTTGCCACAGGTGAAACGAGTCACCTATGCAGTCACTCAAGAGCACTATGCGCCACTGTCTATTGTACGCCGCTGTCTATTTTGCTCGTAGGTATATGTCATACAGTTGTATATAAGCTCCAACAATATTGATGAACCCTGTCAAAGTGCTACAAAACTAAAGCACTAGCTACACAGGTTACACAACATAGCCCGATGCTTACTAAAATCAACGTAGCTTGGGTTTAAAGTAACTATATAAAGTTGCTAATCTATTCTCATAAGCCATACCTCATACCGAGGCTTTGGGCTTTTAACAATAATTTTTATAATGTAATAAATACTTTATCAATTAAACACTTTAATCACTCATGGCTTTTAGTACTGCTTTCTAAGCGCTATTAAAAGCAAGTACTAAAGAAACTAGGTACTGACCGCGTAAGCGACTTACAGTAAATGCAGTAATTGAGTGTATTAAGGTTTTAATGTTAATTCGAGGAGAAGCAATATGTTTCGCTGGGCTATTATTTTCGCTGTTATCGCACTTATCGCTAGCTTGTTAGGTTTTGGTGGTGTTGCAGGATTATCATCGAACTTGGCATACATTTTCTTAGTGGTTGCCGTCATTTTATTCATTGTGGCTTTTGTCGGTCGCAAAATGTAGTCAGTAAGACAAGCATTAGACAAGCCATTATTAAAAAGAAAAACGTCCTACTAAAGGACGTTTTTTATGCTAGTTATCTTTTTATGGTGGTTATCTAGGTTAAATAAGCCTTTTCTAGAATATTTTGGGCTGTACAATATACTGCATACGCTTCGCCAAGCGAATATCCAAACTACTAATACCGCCTGTATCATCGGTAGTCAGCCGGACTTTGACAGTATTATAATTATTCTGCCATTCAGGATAATGCTCTAATGCTTCAACATAAAAAGCCGCTTGGGTCATAAAGCTGATGGCTTCCACAAAGTCATTAAATTCGAAAGATTTTACAATACTGTTTCCATCACGCTGCCATCCTGGTAAGTCTTGCAGCTGCAGGTCGACTTGTTTTTCAGATAAACTACTCATAGCAATATCCTTTATTATTATAGCGGTCACTCTAGTATAGCGCCCGCGGTTGTAGTAATCACTAACAAATACTCTTCAAAACGGTCTATGCAAGACTGACTATACTAAATCTTGATACTCAGGGTGCTTATTGATATAAGCCGCTACAAAAGAGCACTGTGGAACGACTTTTTTATCATGCTCACGAGCGTAATTCAAGGCATGTTTGACTAATGCTGAGCCCACGCCGCGTCCGCCTAGAGCCTGCGGTACGATAGTATGATCATAGACTAAGGCATTGCCTTGATCTTGATAACTGATATAACCCGTCTGTCCGTCAATAGTGGTCTCGAAACGATTTGCTGCTAGGTTATGAACAATATCTAAGTTTGGTTTGGTCGTTTGGTTATTCATCATACAACTCCTTTTATTATTATAAAATTTTTAATAACGGCCCTATTTTCTAAGGATTAACGAAAAAGGCAGATTTATTAAATACTATAGACTTCTTGCATAAGTCATCGCTAGCCCTTGCAACTCCGTCAGTGAAAGTCAATAACTGGTACTTTTGCAAGAAATCTTATGTCGTCAGTAAATACTTTGTACTGGGTTGAGTATGTAGGATCGATACCAAACAATCTAGTCGCTTACCGTAATAGTCGATATGACGATTGTTAATAGTATTAAAGTCTTTTAATCTGCGTTAAAAATGTGAATATATCACCATGCATAAGCTATCGCCTTACGAATGACAGGTGGCAAGAATCGACTAAGACCCTTTGCTATCTCGCTCTCTGGTGTCGACTTATGTGAATGAGTGGTAGTATCCGCAGCCGATACCGACTGGTAGGCTTGCCACTCTTGCTCGCTGGGCTTACTAAAGTGATGAATACGTCCCAATACTTGTCGTAGCTGTGTACTAAAACGTCCAGTGTTGTAGGCCAGATTGTATTTGTGGCAGATGGCTTTTACTTGCGGGGCAATACTGGCATAGTGGCTGGCGGGCATATCAGGGAAGATATGATGCTCAATCTGATGGGATAAATTGCCTGTCAAAATGTGAAACCATTTATTCCCTTTGATATTGCTAGAACCCAAAATCTGACGCACATACCAGTCGCCTTTGCTCTCATCAGTATCGAGATGGGTATAGATATGCGCTTGCTCAGTGAAATGACCACAGAAAATCACCGCCCACGTCCACAGGTTACGAACCGTATTGGCTACTATGTTGCCACTCAGTGTACTCATAGCGCTACGACAACCTAGGGTCAAGGCGGCTATGGCTGGCAAGGCAATATAGTCTTTGCCTACTTGTCGGCCAATTTTGGCAAATAGTGCACGAGATTTTTGTTGCATGATTTTATGCAAGTCAGGGGAGTCGGCGTATTCATCGACACTGATCTGAATATCATGAAAGGCAACTGCCCATTCAAAGCCAAACGCCAGCACCGCTGTACTAAACATATTGTAGCGATCTTCTGGCGTCCAAGGCTGCTCATCAGTGACCCGAATCAAATGATAGCCAACGTCATGATCTCGACCAACAATATTGGTAAACGTATGATGTAAGTAGTTATGCGAGTGTTGCCACAATGGCGCAGGGCAAACAATGTCCCAGTCAAACTTTTGACTGTTCAGATGCGGGTGCTGCATCCAGTCGTATTGACCATGCATGACATTATGTCCAAGCTCCATATTGTTGAGTATCTTGCTAAAACTAAGCATTGACGTACCCAATAGCCAAGTACCTATCTGCGAGCGGCGTGATGACATGCGTCCTGCGACAGCCAGTAAACCACGGGCGACAAGCTCACTATAAACCACAGTCGCATAAATCCGCTGAATGTATTTGGCGTCATCGCTACCTAATGAGTCCATCACACCTTTATATAGCGCATTTAATTCTACTGCCAAGGCATCACTTTGTGCTTTTGTTAATGGTGCATGGGTCACTGTTGGATAGCGAATTTGCTGTGTTGATATAGTTGGCTGCCCGCTATCATTTTTTGCCAACGGTGCATCGGACAATGGCGTCAAGATAGGTACGGCAGAATGTGCTGTATCAATAGGTGGTAATAAGCGCATATATAAATCCTTAACCGAAACGGCACGAATAAACAGCACTGGATTCGATTTTATGAGTTATCTGAGTTTTAGCATACAATATGAGTTAACATCAGTCTATTTTTTAGTTTTAATAGGTCGATAGTCAGGGGCTAGTGGTCGTATTTTTTATTTCAGCAGTGCTAGATGTCTAACACCACGTCTGTCATAGCGATATTGATGCAGGTTTGGATAGACTCGTAGCCATCACTACTTATCTTGCCAGTTTGGATGTTTTTGACCACGCCGCTCACTTTATTACAGCGGCACAACTGGCAAATTCCTTGCCTACAACCATGCGCTAGGCGTATACCTGCATTTTCGGCAGCGACCAATAATGTGGTGTCGCTATCGAACTGCCGTTGCCGTGATCGCAAATACACCGTATGCGACTCTGTCTGTAGTGCATTATCTAGTACTTGATTACCACCGCTATCAAAATCAGGCAGTGCGCTACCGAAATTCTCTATAATAATATTGTCACGTAGCTGATTGCCCTGCGGTAAAATGATTTCTGACACTGCTTTATATAAGCCGGCTAATAACGCTTGTGAACCGCAGGCAAATATCTGAGTATCTACCAATGGTAGATTAAGTGATAACAGACCCTCTGCACTTAAGTATCGTTCGCCAGCCAAATAAGTCGCAGGGTTATAAGTGTGGATCAAATGATAGCTAAAGGTTGGATAGATATCGCTCAGCTGTTGCCACTGATGCTGAAAATGAGGAAGTTCTGTTCGATTATAATGTAGCAATGCCACCTGATGTCCGTCTGCTAGTGCTTGCGTAATAAGTCCTAGCATAGGCGTGATACCGCTACCGCCAGCGACAAATAACAAAGGGTGCAGTTTTTGGTTATTTTGTTCTCTATTATCTAAACTTGTCTTTGCCTGTGCCAAAGTAAAATGACCCAGTGGCATACTGGTATCAACGATGCTAGATAGCGACAGTTGCTTGGTCAAATAGTCAGATACTAACCCTTGCGGTTTAACAGCAATAGTAACCGTATGACGTTGGCTTTTTGCTGACTTAGTAATGACGGCATCATCTTGCCACCACAATGGTTGATTCGCCAATCCTACGATTGAATAGCTGCGCTGATGATAAACCCCATCGATAAAAATACGTAAATCAAGATACTGACCGCCTTGCCAATCATCTGTCCCTTTGGATATCTGCTGCCTAAACGCTTGATTGGTCTCAAATTGTAGTGCGATCAAATCCTCACTCATCTCATATCGAGCAATAAGGCGTAGCTTGGGTGTCGTCAATGACCAAAACGGATGTAAGCGCGACCCGATAAAATCGACAAACGCACGTTGAACTATTTCAGGGCGATAGCCGTTGGCCATATCATCAGTACCTGTATAAATATTATTAAAAATATATGAGAAATAATGACTCAGCTTATAGCCAGTTTCATTAATGGCATACTAAACCATTATTTTTTGCGTTGTTAAGCCACTCTAATATGTTAACGGCTATTGATTAACTTTGCGAAAGTTTTGATGCTATTTTTTGTGGTTTTTATCAAACAGCATTAAGTCAGAATGTTAAGCTCGTAACCTCAGAAAAATATTTTTACCCGCTTTTATCCAGAAACAGCGATACTCTATGACAAAAGCTGCAAAACAAGGGGTAAAACAACCTGTTAGCTTGCAGGGTATGCGTCACAATGCGATAATGACCTATAATTTGTAACCCTGATTTTGAGGTACGGCACGCTTGGCAGCATCGCTGAGTGGCATTTGCTGTTCTCTTCTATGCAGTTTATCGGAGTGTTAATGGCTCAATATATTTACACGATGAACAACGTGTCAAAACTTGTTCCGCCTAAGCGCGAAATTCTAAAAAATATCAATCTCTCCTTTTTCCCGGGTGCCAAAATTGGTGTCTTAGGTATCAATGGGGCAGGTAAGTCGACCTTGCTACGTATTATGGCGGGCGTGGATACTGAGTTCAGCGGTGAAGCACGCGCGCAGACAGGCACAAAGATTGGTTATTTGCCGCAGGAGCCACAACTCGATGACAGCAAAGATGTGCGCGGCAATGTCGAGGACGGTATGCGTGAGGCGTTAGATGCGTTAGCGCGCTTAGACCAAATCTATGCTGAGTATGCTGAACCGGATGCCGATTTTGATAAGCTCGCAGAAGAGCAGGGCAAGATGGAAGATATCATCCAAACTTGGGATGCGCATAACCTAGAGCCGCAGCTGCAAAAAGCCGCTGACGCGCTACGTCTACCGCCTTGGGATGCTGATGTCAGTAAGCTATCAGGTGGTGAAAAACGCCGTGTGGCATTATGCCGTCTACTATTGTCTCGTCCCGATATGCTGCTACTCGATGAGCCTACTAACCATCTGGACGCCGAATCAGTCGCTTGGCTTGAGCAATTCTTGCAAAACTATAGCGGCACTATCGTTGCCATTACCCATGATCGTTATTTCTTGGATAATGTGGCGCAGTGGATTTTGGAGCTTGACCGAGGCTATGGCTACCCGTATGAAGGTAACTATACTGAGTGGTTAGAGCAAAAAAACAAGCGCTTAGAGGAACAACAGAAGCAAGAAGAGTCGTTTGCCAAAGCGCTGAAAAAAGAGCTTGAGTGGATTCGTAAAAATCAAAAGGGTCAGCAAGCCAAGTCTAAGTCGCGTGTACAGCGTTTTGAAGAGCTGAACTCAAAAGAATTCCAGCAGCGAAATGAGACCTCAGAGATTTATATTCCGCCCGGTCCGCGTCTAGGTAATAAAGTTATCGAGGTCAATAACATCTCCAAATCTTTTGGCGATCGTCTGCTGTATAAAGACCTTAGCTTCAATGTACCAGCGGGCGCTATCGTCGGTATTATCGGTCCGAATGGTGCGGGTAAAACCACGCTGTTTAACATGATTACTGAGCGTGATACTCCTGATACCGGCTCTGTCGATCTAGGCGAAAGCGTTAAGGTCGCTTATGTCGGCCAGGTACGTGATAACCTCGATGACAAAAAAACCGTCTGGGAAGAGATCTCTGATGGTTTAGATATTATCACCGTTGGCGACTACACCACGCCAAGTCGTGCTTATATTGGCCGTTTTAACTTTAAAGGTTCAGACCAACAAAAGCACGTAGGTCAGCTCTCAGGTGGTGAGCGTAACCGCTTGCAGCTGGCGAAGACCTTAAAGCAAGGCGCGAACGTCCTATTACTCGATGAGCCCTCTAACGATTTGGATATCGAGACCTTGCGTGCGCTAGAAGACGCTATTCAAGTGTTCCCAGGTACAGTCATGGTGGTCTCGCATGACCGCTGGTTCTTGGACCGTATCGCCACTCATATCTTAGCCTTTGAAGAAGAAGGTCCGATTTGGTTTGACGGTAACTACACCGAGTTTGAAGCGTACCGCAAAAAGACTATGGGCGATGAAGCTGGCCCTAAGCGCATGAAGTATAAGAAAATCACTAATTAAGCGAAAAAGTCGCTTTATGTTAGTACACAAAAAGACCGCTATCAACTAGCGGTCTTTTTTTTTGAAGCGTTATAGATAGTGAAGCGTGATAGATAGATAGTAAGGTAATCAGCGTTTACGGCCAAACTTACGCTGTTTTTTATTACTAATCTCAGTAATAGCGTGGGTAATCTCTGTGTCATCGAGACTAGCCACTTGTTGCAAGATTTGCATCATATCAGGGGTCAAAATGTACTTGGCATGATGAGCGATATTATTGATACGCTGATCGAAGCTTAGTACGCCAGTCTCTGCATCTTTTTGTACATAGTTGAGACGAATAAGGGCATTGACGAAGCTCGTAAATAGTGAGCGATCAAAGAAGTCAGGAATATCATCGGCATAGAGCACAGATAGACGTTGACCCAATAGATGGCACAGATCGACCACTTCGCTTTCAGTTAGATTGCCTGAGCCTTGCTGTGCAAGCAGCGCTAGCGTCATAAAGTAACGTTCAAGGCTTTGCTCGATAGGCGTCGCGAGTACTTGTAGCTGCTGATAGCGGCTACTGTTCGTTTCAGGGGCGCTGAGGACGCCATCTTCTAATTCAACAATTAGCCCATGGTCAATCAAGTTATCTATCTTTTGATTGAGGACCGCTTGCAGGCTCTGCGCTGAATAATATAAAAACAGCTCACCTTGCAAAAACGGATACAGCTGCGAGACGATATTATCTAAGCGGCTACGCTCAATACGGCCATTACGAGCGACGAGCGCAGCTAAGAAAGAGAGTAGGATAAAGACATGCAAAATGTTGTTACGGAAGTAACTGAGCAGCGCTGCTTGCTTGCCTGCGACTTGAATGATATCTCCTAAGATATGCGGTATGCGCTCGATGAGCTTGAGCTTGATACCATAATCGATGATGTCTTGGGGACTCATATCAGTCACAACCGTATCATCGGCATAAGGCAAGGAGCGGGCAATGCCTTGATACAGAGCGATTTGTTCGCGGCATATATCTTCATCGAGCGCCGCTTTTGGCGCTGATAAGAGCACTAATGACAATAAGGAAACGGGATTGACGACTGCCGCCTTATTGATATGCTGCATAATTTTGACGCCGATGTTATCGACCATCGCACTAGCCTTGTTATCGAGCGGCGTATCTGTACGATCAGCAGGTAGACTGTCTGCTTCTACCTCGAACTTTTGCAAAAAGTCGCTCAAGTGCAGCGGCGTACCGAAGCTTAGATGCACATTACCAAAGATACGCTCGATCTTTTTGGTGGCTTTTAATAAGCCAACCACCGACTCTGACTCTTTTGGCTTGCCTTTGAGCTCACCGATATAAGTGCCGCCCTCCATAATGCGTTCGTAACCGATATAAGTCGGAATAAACACAACTGGCTTATTGGTTTTGCGCAGTTGACTGTGTACCGTCATCGCTAGCATCCCCATCTTCGGCGGCAGCAGACGACCTGAGCGCGAACGCCCGCCTTCAATGAAGTACTCAATAGGGGTGCTACGACTGATTAAGGTGTGCATATACTCGCGCAGCACCGCTGTATACAAGGCGTTACCGCGAAAGCTACGACGAATATAAAAAGCGACCGCGCCGCGTAATAACGGCCCTAATACTGGCACATCTAAGTTATCACCGGCTGCTACATAAGGAATGCTCAAGCCGCGCTTATAGATCACATAAGACAATAATAAATAATCCACATGACTACGATGACAAGGCACATAGATAATCTCGTGATCGGTGGCAAGCTCTCGTACCCGCTCAAAATGATGCACTTCCACGCCATCATAGAGCTGTGTCCACAGCCAAGTCAGAAAGCGCTCAAAGACTCTGATAATCGAGTAAGAGTAGTTATTGACCATCTCATTGGCGTAGCCGCGAGCGACATCACGCGCTTCATGTTCAGAGACGCCGGTGTCACTGGCTTCTTTTTCGATAGCATGTTTGATAGCGGGCGAATAAATCAGCTTGTCGACCAAGTTACGTCTATCGGACAAATCAGGCCCTAGCATACTCGCGCGCTGCTTATCTAAATACAGATCGAGCTGATATTGTAGGTTACGCAGTAGTTCTCGATTGGCATCAAAGGTCGCAACCAAAGCCGTGTTAGTACTAGCTGCCTGCTGGGGTTTGTTAGTCTTAGGGTTGTCCGCTTCCTCTGAATCATCATTTAACTGGTTATACACGATAGTACGTAAGTCCTGCGGCGCATGAAACTGTACAAAAGTGTCGCGGCCCATGACGCCGATATTGAACAGCTGCTTAGTGATACTAGGGTCTTCCCAGTTGTCTGTCATGAGTAGCTTAAATAAGGAGTCTTCTTTTTCAGGCGCGCGTCCCCACAGAATCGATACCGGCACTAGTCTGATATTGAGATCAGGATGCTGCAACGTGGCAGCAACCAAACGCGCTAGGCGCGGTGAGAGCTGATCGTCTGTGGCTTTTGGATGGTTCAAAAAGATAATAGCTGCGTTTTCATCGATGTCATGAGCTAAGTCTTTTACCCCAACGAGAGCTGGCGGCAGCTGATACTCACTAGTCTGCAAATCAATAAGGATACTGTTGGAGCGTGAGTAGTCTTGCAGTACATAAAAAGTCAGAGTCTGCTCATCATTAGCAAGCTTAGGCAGCTCGCCTAATAGCTTAGGTTTGACCGTGACGCCAAGTGCTTTTCCGGATAGTTTGCGGTAGATCTGGCTAATAGGCGCTTTACTGTAAGAGGTGCTCGCCAGCTTATCGTCATCAGCGTAGATATCGACGGCTTGGTCCGCGTCTTTAGCATGATGAGTAGTCGCTTTAGTAGCCACTGAGCTATCAGTAGGGGTAGCGCTCGACGCTTTTAAAAAGCGTTTTTTTAGGAAACGGGGTATCATAATTAAAATCATATCTGCAAAATGTAATACGCTTATGATGCCACAAAAGTACAAAAAGCGATATATGGCCTTCATCAATATCAGTATCTATAGCTAATAGTATTAGTCTATTAGTCATCGAAATGCTTATGCCAAGCTATGTTAATCGATACAAAAAGTGGTTAAGATAAATGGCATTCAAACGCTTCATTTTTACTCATTCTTTGGGGTAGCCGCTTATGACTCCCGCTATTAATCTAGCCAAAACACTCAAGCTCACGTATACCATACATGAATATACGCATGAAACCAGCGCAAGCTCCTACGGGCTAGAAGCCGCCGAAAAGCTAGGCGTTGCCGCCGAACGCGTCTTTAAAACCTTAGTTGTAAAGACGGACAATGGCCAATTGGCGGTAGCAGTGCTGCCAGTAAACAACACGTTAAATTTCAAAAAAATGGCTAAAGCGTTATGTTTGCATAACACTGTATCTTGCAAAAAAGTGCAAATGGCCGAGCCGCAAGAGGTGCAGCGTAGCAGTGGCTATGTGCTTGGCGGGGTCAGTCCTTTAGGACAAAAAAAGCGCCTAGCAACAGTGATTGATAGTAGTGCGCAGCAACACCCAACCATCTATGTGAGCGCTGGACGTCGCGGGCTAGAGATTGAGCTGCCGGCTAGTGAGCTGGCGGCAACCCTAAAGGCGCAGTTTGCTGATATTATCGATAACGACTGCTAACTTTTTTATACCTAGCCTTATTTATGCCTAGCCCTTTTTTATAAATGTAATACTTTAATAAGGAAAATTCTATGCCGCATCTTACTATTCAAGCCACACCTAATGTCACTATCGAGCGCCCTGAGACACTCTTAAAAACACTGAACCAAGCACTGTGGAGTAGCGGACATTTCGGCAAGCCTACCGATATTAAGGCGCGTATGCTACCTATCGATCGTTTTTTAGTTGGGGTCGAAGATGACGAGCAAGAGTATGGCTTTATTTATGCGCATCTTAAACTGATGAGTGGGCGTGATATCATAGCGCGTAATCAGCTCGCTGAGATATTGGTGATTGCTATAAATAGTGAGCTGGCAAGCGATCAGTCAGGCCGCGCGGCGCTGCAGATATGCGTTGAAGTAGAAGAGATTAGCGCAGTGTATCATAAACAAATGCTTGAATAATAAGCAATCGAGTCGCAGGTTTTATACGCTTATTATCGACCATAAAAAAAAGCGCCTAATCAATAGACGCTTTTTTACTTTTGTATGAGTAGCTGTTTTTAGACGGCAACAGGCTTAGTATTAGTCTAAAAATGCAAAGTTTTCGATGTCCATTGAAGTCATGCTCTCACTTGGTGCAACCATACCTTCAGCGTGGCCTGAGGTGCGAGGTAGCAGCTTATCAAAATAGAACTCAGCGGTTTGAATCTTCGCTTGATAGAATTCTGGTGCCTCTACGCCGCCGTTTTCTAGCTTGTCATAAGCGACAGCCGCCATACGTGCCCAGTGATAACCCATCATCACATAGCCTGAGTACATTAAGTAGTCTTCTGAAGCCGCTGAGATGATTTCACGATCTTTACGCGCCATCAGCATCAAGCGTACCGTTAAGGTGTTCCACTCAGCACATAGCTTAGTCAAAGCCCATACGAATTTACGCATGTCTTTATCAAGAGCGTGCTCACTACACCACTTCATAATGCTTGAGGTGTAGTCGCGGATGATCTTACCTTTTGACTGCAAGATAACTTTACGGCCCAGTAAGTCTAGGGCTTGAACGCCGGTAGTACCTTCGTACATAGTAGCGATACGTGCATCACGAGCGATCAGCTCCATGCCCCACTCTTTGATATAACCGTGGCCACCGTAGACCTGCTGGCCGTGCTTAGCCGCTTCAATACCCAGCTCAGTCAAGAAGCCTTTAAGAATAGGTGTATAAAAGCCTAATTTATCATCCCATTTTTCAAACTCGGCATCATCACCATTAGCCACACCTTGCGACATCTTATCCGCATAGCGAGCTGAGTGATAAATCATCGAGCGGCCGCCTTCTGCAAAGGCTTTTTGCGTCAATAGCATACGGCGCACGTCAGCGTGATGGATAATCGCATCTGCTACTTTTTCAGGATCTTTTGTGCCTGATAA
This sequence comes from Psychrobacter sp. TB15, assembly GCF_000511655.1. Taxonomy (NCBI): domain Bacteria; kingdom Pseudomonadati; phylum Pseudomonadota; class Gammaproteobacteria; order Moraxellales; family Moraxellaceae; genus Psychrobacter; species Psychrobacter sp. TB15. The sequence goes on along the minus strand of NZ_AYXN01000040.1, from coordinate 23,068 downwards.
GGTACGCATAGAGCGGCGCTCTTTGGCATACGGTAGCGCGTTTTGGAAAGACAATTCAGTATGTGCTAGGCCTTCGATACCTGTACCGATACGCGCCGTGTTCATAAAGGTGAACATAGCTTTTAGGCCTTTGTTCGGCTCACCGATGAGGTAACCTGTCGCGGCGTCAAAGTTTAGGACACAAGTCGCTGATGAGCTGATACCCATTTTGTGCTCGATAGAGCCACAAGTGACGCCGTTACGCTCGCCAGCTTCGCCTTCTGCGTTTGGCAAGAATTTTGGTACGATAAATAGTGAGATACCGCGTGTACCTTCAGGTGCATCCGGCAGGCGAGCAAGAACGATATGGACGATGTTGTCCGTCAAGTCATGCTCACCGCTTGAGATGAAAATCTTAGTACCGCTAATTTTATAGGTACCGTCCTCTTGCGGAATCGCTTTTGACTTAACTTGGCCCAAGTCAGTACCACACTGCGGCTCAGTTAGGCACATAGTACCTGACCAAGTACCTTCGACCAGCTTATGCAAGTAAGTTTCTTTTTGCTCATCGGTACCGTACTGCATGATAGTGTTGATACAGCCAGTCGATAGGCCTGGGTACATAGACCATGGCCAGTTAGCCGTACCGATGATCTCAGCTTTGATTAGGTTTATCGACATCGGCAAGTTCATACCGCCGTACTCTTCAGGGTATGAGATACCTTGCCAGCCGCCTTCTACAAACTGGTTGTAAGCTTCTTTGAAGCCTTTAGGCGTAGTGACGACGCCATCTTCAAAATGACAGCCTTCTTCATCAGCAGGCTGATAGATAGGAGATAGAATGTTTTCGGCAAAATCAGCCATTCCTTGCAAGATCATGTCGACCGTTTCAGGGTCCGCGTTTTCGCCATTGTCCAAGGTTTTATAGTGTGACTGATAATCAAAGACATCATTTATCAAAAACTTAATATCACGTAAAGGGGCTTTGTAAGTTAACATAGGGACTCTCTTTGACAAGTTGAGACAACAACCGATGATAGGTGATTAGATCTTCATCGGCGAGCTGACTATAGAAATTATGGTAAGGCTAATATAGGAATAAGATAAGGGTGAGTTATCTTGACTATAAAGGGGCGCTGCTATGACAATTATGATAGACCCAGTATAAAGAGTCTGTCGCCACAAATATACCATTTATAAATAATATTCATAACTAATAAATTATGATATTACTATTGGTTATGATAAAAGGTGAATGGGACACAGAAAATGACAGCTGCAGTTCAGTCAAATATAACATAGTTCTTGTCGCATCAGAGTCATGGGATAACTCAAAGGTAGAGGGTAATTTAGGGTTTCATATATGTCAGTTAAGTACAGTCGCCATGTCTACTACCGCTTGTTGCAGCGGCTATGGGTGACTATCAAGCGTTTGATTAGCGGTGAAGTTGAGCATTTGATGGCTGTCAATCAAAGCCGTCGGCCTTGGCATATGCCCCTTATCGCTGCTATCGCGATTAGCTTTCCGGTATTTGTGGGAGCGTATTTTGAGGCGCTATCTGCCGGGATTAAAGCTTCGCTTGGGGCAATGATTATTCTAAACTTGCCCTTTGGAGGAAGCTTGCCGCAGCGTATGGTGACGGTGATGGCTTGGGGTTTTGCGATGGCGTTATGCTTCGCGTTGGGGCTTATCGCCCAGCAGCTGGCTTTTATTAAGATTCCGGTATTTGCGTTAGTGGCTTTTGCTATTGTGATCTTTGGGCGCTACTACAACCAGCCGCCGCCGGCCGGACTGTTTGTGATGATGTCTACCGCTATCGCCTTATTTATCCCTGTACCTTTGACGCACATTGTCGCAGCGACTGGCCTTGTGATGCTCGGTAGCGGTTTTGCTCTTATCATGGCGCTGCTGTACTCGCTGTTTTTATTAGCGACACGCAAGCGCACTAATCTACCAGCTCAAAGCTATCAGCCGGAGACAATCAGTGAAAGTATCATGGTGGCCGGTTTTGTCAGTCTAGCTTTGTCCATCGCTTTAGTGCTCGCGATGCCTTATCCGTATTGGGCGGCGGTGAGCTGCTTTATTATTATTCAAGGTATTCATCTACGTACCATGTGGATTAAGCAGTTTCATCGTCTGCTCGGCACGCTGATAGGCATGGGAGTGGCGGCATGGATGCTGTCTTGGCAGCTGACATTGTGGCAAGTCGCTGCCGCTATCTTGGTGCTGATGCTATGTATTGAGTCGTTAGTCGATCGCCATTATGGTCTTGCAGTGGTATTTATCACGCCATTGACCGTGTTTATCGCTGAATATGGCAGTGGTCTACCGCCCTCGCAGCAGCTCTATCAAGAGGTCATCCAAGCACGAATGCTAGATACTGCGCTCGGCTGTATCATTGGCCTGATAGGCGGTATGGCGATGCAATCTGCAAAGCTGCGGGCCCCGCTACACCGCTTAGAGCGCTGGCTGTTAGCGCGTTTTGGGGTTTAGAATGTTTAAAGTGCTAAGTGCTAAGTGCTAAGTACTCTAAAACGCTTTACGCCGATGGTGGTTGCAAGTCTATTGTCGCTGCCGCAACCTCTACCGCTCGTCCGGTCCAGCGCTCAAAGCTTAGCGCTGCTTGATTGATAAGCATACCGTAACCATCCGACACTTGCGCGCCGCGCCGCGCAAAGTGCTGCAAGAACGGCAGGGCGCGCCCGTACATCATATCGTAAGCATAGTGAGTGTTCAGACTATCCGCTATCGGCAAAGTGTCCCCTGTCAGACCGATGGAGGTAGCATTGATAATCAAGTCGAACTCGCCAGTCAGCTCCGCCGTCGTACAAGTCGCAATCGCCTGCCTCTCAATCGTTTGGCTCGCGGCGCTAAGCTCAGTGACTAGTGTCTGCGCTTTACTCAAAGTGCGATTGGCAATCGTTAAGGAGGCAATACCTGCTTCGATAAGCGGCAGCACCACGCCGCGCGCCGCGCCGCCTGCGCCAATAATCGCCACACGCGCGCCATCAAGCGGCCAGCCTAAGCTTATGATGTGATTGACCAAGCCTTGACCATCGGTGTTGTCACCATAAACTGCGCCGTCTTTTATTAGTAACGTATTGACTGCGCCTGCCACGCGGGCATGTTCAGATAGCCCTCCTTGCGTCTGACAGTGACTAAAGGCGATTTGTTTAAACGGTACAGTGACGTTAGCGCCCACGCCGCCGCCATAAAAAAAAGCCTCTACTACGGCGACAAAGCTGGCTTCATTATCTGGACAATACTGGCGCTGATAGCGAATATCGATATCGGTTTGGACGGCAAAAGTCTGATGAATTTCAGGGGATTTGCTGTGGTTAATGGGGTTGCCGATAACGACAAAGTGCTGAGTCATTGCGAAAATCCTGTTAAGCGAGTTTGAAAGCGGTACTGGTTTTATTCCTAGTTTTGTTGTTACTTATATATCTACTTATATGTCTACTTTTGCATGGCTACTTTTGGGCTAAAGAAGCGTTTAGGGATGCAGTAGCGCTCAGTTATCATAAGCGATAGGTCATTCTTTGACAAACGGGCATTACCAGCGGTCAGTTGTCAGCGGTGATAAATCAACAATACCGTTAACAAAACTGTACTCGCTCGTAGTGTTATCGGTAACCTAAAGGCTAGTCAAGGCTGCAGCAGTTGGGTAAACTAGCAGCATTGAGTTTTTGGTAAAACCCTATTTAAATCAAGCCGGTCGAGGACTCGACATTCAATATTCTAGATAAGATGAGTAAATTGCCCATGCAGAAAAACAGCCTTCAACCTTTGATGGTCAGTATGCTAATGATAGCGGGTGTCTCTTTGAGCGCTTGTAATGACTCAAACCCAAGCGCAGAAAGCGAAGCTTCGGTGTCGTCAACCACCGAGGAGGTCGCGACCGAAGCGCCTACCGATTCAACAGACGCCGCCGATCTCGATGGCGCGGTCGCCAGTCAAGGAAACCCTATCAGCTATGATATGTCCAGTTGGGGCAGTACCGCGGTCGAACCAGTAACGATTGACGAGCTAGATAATATCCAGTCAACTTTTGGCTCAGTGGTCACCACCGACAAAAACAGCCTCGATTATGCCAGTAACCCGGCGACTAAGTACCGCTTTATGCAAGCTGATGAGCCGTATCTAGATATTATCGACTCGCAGAAGTATCTAGAGCTGGGCTGGTACTATGCCAATCCTACCGATACAGATAAAGAAAAAGAGCTCAGTCAGGCGCACGCCCAAAAGGCCTACACACTAGTCCGTCAGCTGATGGGTGATGAGGGTGGCCGCGTGCTCGCTGATATGCTCAACGGTCAAATCGTCAAAAATAAAACCGCAGGCGGCCAAACCATTGAGCTTGCCAAATGTGAGTTTTATAGCTGTATGATTATCTTTAATAAATCAAAAGCGCAAGCGAGTGCAGGCTAAGCGGTGAGCAGTATCGACAGTACTGACAGTCTAAAAAGTGCTGATAGGCTAGTAGAGGGCTGGTACGCGCTTTATCCGCCAGCAAATAAGGCGGCGATAGCCTCAGTAGATCCGAAACCAGTGACTATGTCTTTAGACAATCGCGGTTTGGCTTATGGCGATGGTTTTTTTACTACTATGGCGGTGCGCGATGGTCAGGTGCTGTGGGCGGACTATCATTGGCAGCGGCTAGCGAGTCATGCCGTAGCCCTGCAGCTTGATATTGCGACGCCACACTTAGTCTCTAGCCTAAAAGCTTACGCGCAGCAGCTACAGCAAGGGGTGATGAAAGTCATCGTCACTCGCGCGACCCAATCGCTACGTGGTTATAGCTTTGCTGCGGATGCAGCGGGCAATGCTTGCGAGATTTGGCTCAAGCTTATGCCTAGCGAGGGGCAAAGTGCGACTGATCAAAGCGCCACTCATAAAACAGCTGGCTCTCACGATACCTTAGATACCTTACTGCTGCCAAATGGTGCTCCTGTTATTCAGCAAGCGCCGCGCCGCGCCGTTTGTCTGACTTCACAAATCGCTGTACTGCCGCCTACTTTGGCAGGACTAAAATCGTTAAATCGTCTCGATAATGTGCTGGCCAGTGGCGAGCTTGAGCAGATTAAGGCGAGAAGCCCTAATGCCGAAATAGGTGAGGGCTTGTTACGTGATATGAGCGGGCAGTGGGTCGAGGGTGTAATGAGCAATGTCTTCTATCAGTTATCTGGCTCTCATACTACGAGCAGTGGTCAGCAAGAGGATGTTAACAAGGATAGAAACTATCTCACTGATGGCCAATGGTACACGCCGCCGATGACGCGATCGGGCGTGGCTGGGGTCATGCGCCAAGTGCTTATTGATAGTTTAGCTGAGACTCAAAACCCGGTGATTATGAGGTCAGTTGGTGATAATGACTTGCTACAAATTAGCCAAATGTTCTTTTGTAATGCGGTGCGCGGTGTCATGCCTGTATCGAAGCTTACTTTGCTATCGGGGCAGGTGGTTGAGTTTGGTTAAACTCTCTTCAGATGTCAGTTTTATTCAACAATCTATAAAAATGCTTTTTGAAAAACTCTTTTCTACCATCCTCTTGTAAATCCTCATACCGCGCCTGACTCAGTTTTAGATAGTCGAACTCCTGCTCAATACCAATAAAACGTCTCTCCAAAACGTGACCAGCAATACCTGTCGTTGAAGAGCCTGCGAATGGATCAAGTATTAGCGCATCTTTTTTAGTAGATGCCAAGATAATCTGTGCCAGTAATGCAAGCGGTTTTTGTGTAGGATGTTTGCCACATGATTTCTCCCACTTAGCTATGGCAGGTAAGCGCCATACATCTTTCATTTGCTTGTCATTATTTAAGCGTTTCATTAAGTCATAATCGAAATAATGCGGTACCTTTGGATATTTACGTGCCCAAATGATAAATTCGGTTGAATGAGTGAAAAACCGACAAGAAAAATTGGGCGGCGGATTGGTCTTTTCCCATGTAATAACGTTCAGTATCTTAAAACCTAGCTGCGGCAAGATACGTCCTAAAGTAAATATATTATGATGCGTACCACTGACCCAAATCGTAGCGTTATCTGCCATTTTACCTCGAACAGCAGATAGCCATTCATAGGTAAAAACATAGGCGTCATTATCACTAATAAGCTTGTCCCAATCGCCTTTATTGACCGATTGAATTTTGCCGTTCTTTACGGTTTGCCCACCATTGGATAAAAAATAAGGCGGATCAGCGAAAACCATATCTACATCATTTTCTATCTGAGGAATAACGGTCAAGCAATCCCCTTCAAGTAAACTAAAATCTGAATTACTACTTATAAAAAATGAACGACTTTCCATGTCTATTCCAGCATATCAGCTAAAAAGTGAAGGAGTTTAGGTAAATCAAACTCACCCTCTGCAAACCCATACTGCTCGCAATCATCTGGAATAACAACAGTTTGGCCAATAAATCTCTTATCATTGCTAATGATACGAAGCATATTTACTAACTCGTCTCTTACTATCAGAGGCTGTGTATCATCTAATGTTCCCTTAGCCGACGAAGAGATAGAGTCAATGTTTATAGTAAGATTCTCAATACTAATCATAGCTAAATCCTTTAAATAACTTATAAGAAGTAATTCGCAAATGACACTTATTGTGTGTAGTTAAAGGATACCTAACTCTTGAAAATAACGCAAATGAAAAAACTAATCTTAGCAAGCTTTGGCAAACGTATTCGCACACTGCGTAAAGCTCGTAATCTCAGTCAAGAGCAGCTGGCTGAGTTAACAGGCTTTCATCGTAATTATATTGGTATGATAGAACGAGGTGAACGTAATCCCGCACTAGTCAATATTGAAATTTTTGCTGATGTATTTGAAGTAAGTATATCTGAGCTATTCAACGATAATGTATTTATAAAAGAGGTCGATAATGGCGAAGAAAAATAAATTGGTGATGCCTTTTTTAAAGTGGGTTGGCGGAAAGCGTCAGCTTATGACTGATATAGAACCTTTACTACCTAAACGTATCTCAACTTACTATGAGCCGTTTGTTGGTGGAGGTGCTGTATTTTTACACACACAACCAAAGAAGGCAGTTATAAACGATTATAACTCTGAGCTTATCAATGTGTATGAAACTATAAGAGATGATGTTGATGCACTTATTGAACATCTAGCTACTCACGTAAATGAGTCTGAATATTTCTATCAAATTAGAGCACTGGACAGACAAGATTTCTTTGACGAACTATCGAAAGTAGAGCGTGCTTCACGTGTAATTTATCTAAATAAAACCTGTTTTAATGGTCTTTATAGAGTGAACGGCTCAGGTGAATTTAATACACCTTTTGGACGCTATAAGAGTCCTAATATTATTAATGAAACTGTATTGCGGGCTGTAAGTCACTATCTACAAAAAAATGATATCAAGCTACTTAGTGGAGATTACCAAGACGCTCTGAAAAATATACGTAAAGGTTCATTTGTTTATTTTGATCCACCGTATGATCCTATTTCTAAAAGCTCAAACTTCACAGGTTATGTTCAAGGTGGATTCGGCAACGATGAACAAATTAGACTCAGAGACACTTGTATGAAACTAAATGAGAAAGGAATTAAGTTTCTTCTATCTAATTCTGCAACTGCGTTTATGAAAGAGCTTTACCAAGATTTTGAAGTTATAGAGGTGGGAGCTAGTCGTCATATAAATTCTGTAGGAAGTAAGCGAGGTGAAGTAAAAGAGATTTTGGTAAGAAACTATGAGTAAAACCAAAAGCAAAAATGATATTGCTTGGGAAAAAATATTTGAAGATTACTCAATATTGGATAGTCTAAAAGGTAGCGACTCCTTTAATATTACAGCTTCACAAATAAACGAATATCGTGAAGCTAGATTAATGACGAAATTCGATTTTCAAGCCCAGTTACCTGAGATTTTTAAGAATAATAATTTAGCCATTTTACCTATTACTAGAGGTAGCTATATCATAGGTAAGTTCAATTTATTTACAAAAATAAAAAACTCAAAGAAAATAAAAACAATTGGTGCTAAAAAACCTGATCATATTGAGTCTATAGATATTGAAAATATAAGTAGCGAAACTACGGCGCTTCTCTGTGCAAATATCTGTGAGATATTGACTTCTTTTTTTGAAGAAGAGAGTATAACTCACGTCATAGGTGGCAGGATGGGTTCTGGAGATTTTAATTTTGAGGTTTCTAATGTCAAAATTGAGGTTTCGAAATCTCAAATTGAAATTGATGGTGGTTTCGAGTCTGATACATCAATTTATCTAATTGAAGTAAAGAATTTAATACATGATGACTTCTTGATTAGACAGATTTACTATCCTTATAGAGTTTGGACTAAAAAGCTAGAAGAGAGAGGTATAAATAAGAAAGTACGCAATATATTTTTGACTTATTATGATGGGGTTTTTTATTTGAGAGAGTATGTCTTTAGAGATATTAATAAGCCAGACTCTATAGAAATGATAAAAGAAGGGAAGTATAGTATTGTGAAAGACTCTTTGAGCCTAGCGCGACTGAAAGAAATAGTTGATAATGCAATATTCGTAGAGGAGCCAAATGTGCCTTTTCCTCAATCTAACGACATAGATAAAACTATAAATCTTTGCGAACTTCTTTTCTACAAAAATACTAAAATGTCTAAAGAGGAAATAGCGAAAGAATTCCGTTTCGTACCAAGACAAGCTGACTATTATGGTAACAGCGCACTGTACTTCAATCTCGTCAACTATAGCGAAGATAAAAGATATAATCTTACCGAATTAGGCGAAAAAATATTTAGTAAACCAATTGAGCAGCGACAATTCGAGCTTGTAAGTTTAATCATGAAGTACGAACCATTTAATATCGTGATGAAAAGCTATTTAACTAATGGTGTTTGTCCAACAGTAGAGGAAGTTAAATCTCTAATAAGGGACTGCAAACTGCATGGTGTCGGTAAAGATAAAACAACGTTTGGTCGAAGATGTTCCACTGTTATTACTTGGACTAATTGGATATTAGATAGAGTAGAGGTCTAAAAACCTAAATACCATTGAAAAGCTTACGGTTCAATGCTAAATTCTAGCAAACTTCTGCCCTTTGAGTTGCCATGAGCACGCCGACCCCCGAAAACCCTGATAACAAGCCTAATGATAGCGCGGCTACTGAGTCAAATGCTAAGAGAGTCGACTCGTCACCCGTAGAGCCAACCGCTGAGCGTGACGCCACTGATGACCTAGACAAAGCGCCCGCGACCGATGTGTCGCTGATTAGTGGTGGCAGCAAACCGCGGCGCTACAAAAAAGATAATCCATCGTTTTTTATGCAGCGCGGCTATCAGATATTGTTAGTGCTCGGGCTGATTGCCGCTTTCTTGCTAGTGATGGTCTATCAGACGCTATTTGGCCGTATCACGCAGCCGGCACAAAAAGTCACTATCGAGCAGGGCGATACTTATTATGGCTTGCTACCGCAGTGGCAAAAAGAGATTCCACTGTTTTCTGCCAGTATTGCCAAGTTATATATCAAGTCGCAAGTCGATGCACCGCTGCACGCCGGGATTTATCCGTTACCTGAGAACCCAACGATTGCAGAAGCCCTGCATATATTTGGTCAAGGCGCAAAAGTGGCGATGGTCAAAGTGCAAGTGATCGAAGGCAAGACTGCAAGCGATCTGTATCAGAACTTGCGTGACAATGAAGGTATCGTCAAAGAAGTGCTAGTTGAGGGTGCAGATAATGCCAGTATTGCCAAAGCGCTAGATTTGGCCGGAATACTGCCCGAGTCCGTGACCACGAGCGACGACCCTATCGTCAATCATAATCTTGAAGGCTGGTTTACCCCAGATACTTATTATTATGGGGAAGGCGCAACCGACACCCAAGTGTTGACTGATTTGTATAAGCGCCAGCAGCAGGCATTGACTGAGGCGTGGGAGAACCGCGCGCCAGATCTGCCTTATGAGAGCCCTTATCAAGCACTGATTATGGCCTCTATCATCGAAAAAGAAACCAGCATAGCCGATGAGCGCCCGCTAGTATCCGCGGTGTTCAATAATCGCCTAAAACAAAGCATGCGCCTGCAAACAGACCCAACGATCATCTATGGTATGGGCGATCGCTATGATGGTAATATCCGCCGTAAAGATATCGATGAAAAGACGAGCTATAACACCTATCAAATCGACGGCTTACCGCCAACGCCAATCTCCTTACCGTCGCCAGCCTCTATCGAAGCGACTTTGCATCCGGCAGATAGCGAAGCCTTGTACTTTGTGGCGACGGGCAATGGCGGTCATAAATTCACCAATAGCTTAAGAGAGCACAATAACGCGGTGCAAGAGTACCTCAAAGTGATGCGCGAGAAGAAATCACAAACCCCGCCTGGCGAGTAATAATATCGCTCAATCAAGCTCAAATAAGCATAAAGATTGGCTTAGGATGATTTAAGGAATAATGTGACAACAACAGTAGGTCGGTTTATTAGTTTTGAAGGTACAGAAGGCGTTGGTAAGACGACCGCTATCGAAGGCTTATGCCAACGTTTGCAGGCAGCGGGTATCGACTACGTACGTACTCGTGAGCCGGGCGGTAGTCCATTCGCTGAGCGTCTACGCGCCATCTTGCTCGATCCGGCGACTGATATCAATGACGATACCGAGCTACTACTCCTCTTTGCCGCGCGCGCGGATCATCTGCAGCAAGTTATCCTGCCTACACTGCAGCGCGGCGCTTGGGTGATTTGTGATCGCTTCACCGACTCAACCATCGCCTATCAAGGCTATGGCCGCGCCGATGGCGATCAGCGAGTATTAGCAAAAATCGACAGTCTAATCACTCAGTTTATCTCGCCACTGCCAGAGCTGACGCTATGGCTGGATCTACCGGTGCTAGAAGGTATGGCCCGCGCTGGTAAACGTAGCAAGGCTGATCGCTTCGAGCAGCAGGCTACGGCGTTTTTTACCCGCGTTCATCATGGCTTTAGTATGCTGGCTATGCAGCACCCTGAGCGCATTGAGCGTATCGATGCCAGCGGCAGCAGCGATGAAGTGGGCGGGCGTATTTGGCAAACCGTGCAGGCGCGCTTTGATTTAGGCTAATCGCTTTTGCTAGGGTTTTCTTAACCAAGGACTCAATAAAAACGCCAACTCAAATCAAGGAGTTGGCGTTTTTTTATGCAAGCTTATAACGATCACTTGTCCTGATAAATAACAGGGTTAAGCACCAGTTATTTATCAGTACTGTTTTTAGCAGGACTGTTTTTAGCAGGATTATTGTTAGCAGAACTATTGCTATCTGTACTACCCGGCAGACGGTTAGGGTCGAGCGAGCCTGACTTGGTCTTGGGTGCTTCCCCGCTGACGTTAGTGCCAGTGTCAGTCTTAGTCGTCGCTTTGGCGTTATTTGACTTTACGCCTTTGTTTACTGTTGCTTCTACAGCTGGGGTAGCCGGTTTTGCGGTGGTTTTATCAGCAGCAGTGATTTTATCAGGAGTATTACCCGCCTTAGCGGCTTTACTCTCATTGACTTGAGAGCTGTTGTTTTCAGTGTCGCTGGCAGTTTTAGTACCAGCGTTGTCAGCGCTATCTTCCTTACCAGTAGCCGTGCTCGCTTCCTTATCAGCCGCTTGTGCTTCAGTATCGGCGGTTCCGTCTGCTACTAGCTCTTTTTCTTTGCGTTTTTCAGGCGCTTTATAGCGGGCCTCAAAGTCTGCATCGGCTGCAGCACGCGCTTGTTCTTGCTTAGCTGTAACGTCTACTGGCTTTGGCTTGATGCCATCATCGACGACTAAGGCGATAAGCTTACGATCGCGCGGCACACTACCATCGAACTTATCAGTGATGACGTGTAGCTTACCTTCTTTATCGATCGTGTAGAGCGGTACAAACTGCTTGTTATCGGCCTTATACTGCTCATAAGTATAACTGTCGGTGATATTTGTGATCTTAATCTTGGCTTTTTTGGAGAGCATGCTCGCTAATTTGGTATAAGTGACGTCTTTGCCAAATAGCCACTGCGAGCTGAAGTTAGACTGTTTGTCATCGCGCTCACTTTTGACTTTCTCTTCACTGAACTTGAGACGATACAGCTTACGCTCACCGAATTCGTGGCGATAATGAATCTCAGACAAAGTATTCATCTCTTTATCCATACTCATGGCAAACAGACGACCGATACCGATGAGATCAAGATGATGATCGGCGTGATCGGAGATAGGGTTACCAAAATAAGTTCGCAGCCCGCTCATACGTGCTTTGGCAATATTGGTATAGTTGTTATGAGCGACGATGACATCGAAGCCTTGCTCTTTTAAAGATGTCGCCACTAACAGCGCAATAGGGTTGGAACCGACGATCAAGATACCGTTAGTTTCAGGCTCACGCACGCCCAATAAGTTACCGACGAATTTGGCTCCTAAGCCTTGAATCATCACCGTACCGATAATCACCATAAAGACTAAGGGCACTAATAGCTCAACGCCTTGAATATCATACTCTTGTAGACGAATAGCAAACAGTGAGGATATAGCTGCGGCGACAATACCACGCGGGCCAATCCAACTGATCATCAGCTTTTCATTGGTCTTTAGGTTAGAGCCAATAGCAGAAGCCCAAACCGACAGCGGACGCGCCACTAGCATCACAATCGCTAATAATACTAATCCTGCAAAACCGACACTGAGCAGGCTTGAGAGCTCAACCCGCGCGGCAAGGATAATAAATAGCACAGAAATCAGTAGTACCGTCAGCGACTCATTGAACTCTAGAATGGTATCGCGTGGGAATTTAGGCCAGTTAGCCAGTGCCACGCCTAGTACCGTCACAGTCAACAGCCCAGACTCATGCTCTAGATGGTTTGAGACCGAAAACAGCACCAACACAAAGGCTAAGGTAAAAACATTACGTAAAAACTCAGGTATCATGTGGCGGCGCATCAAAAAGGCGAGTACCCAAGCCCCTATGAGTCCTAAAGCAGTCGCTAGTACCACAATCTTGGCAAATAAAAGAATGCTGTTGGCTTGTCCGCCTGAGATGATATATTCATAAACCAAAACGACGGCAATAGCGCCGATAGGGTCAATGATGATACCTTCCCACTTGAGAATGTTGGAGATGGTCTTATTAGGACGGACGCTGCGCAGTAGCGGCATAATCACTGTCGGCCCAGTGACACAAACGAGTGCACCGAACAGTAGCGCAATCAGCGGATCGACATCGAATAACAGATAAGTTGAGAGCGCAACGATGGCGATAGTAATGAGCACGCCAACAGACACTAGCATCTGTACGACCGTACCATGCTGCTTGATCTCATCAAACTCTAAGGTCAAAGAGCCCTCAAAGAGAATGATCGCCACCCCTAAAGAGATAAAGGGGAACATCAGCTCACCTAGCACCAAATCAGGATCGAAAATACCAAGAATAGGTCCAACGATAATGCCAATTAATAATAAAAACAAAATGGACGGCTGCTTTAAATACCAAGCTAGCCATTGGGCGGCAATGCCGGCGCCAACTACGCCAGATAGTAATAGGGCGGTATCCATAAATTAATCCTTTTTATAAACCTGTCACACATCACAGATTAGCGTCGGTTTAATACTGCCATAAAACGCTAATGAGGTTTTATTTTAAAGTTAAATTTTAGCCTGACCACAATCAACACGCCCTAGTCATAAAATACAATAATAATGAGTACAAACTCTAGCACAGGGGGACACTAAAATAACGGCAGAAATAATGGGTTAACCAATACGAATCATTTGACACTAGCTATTATAGAAAACTAAAAAGCCGTTGTAGACCTTTTCAATGTAAGGCTTGTCATCAAGGGCATACAGTAGGGCATCTATGTTAATAAAGTACATTTACGCTTTTAATAAAGTACATCTACGCTCATAATAAATATAAAAAGATGAAAGCTTACTTTTGTTTACCATAAATAGTAATCGGTTTATCATAATAGCATGATTTTATTTTTGTTGTATCAGCACCCGACCAAGCGGATAGTCATTCTTTAGTCATAAGAGCGTTAATGGCCAAGGCGTCGGCGACAATGACTCAGCAAGACCCTGACAAACAACACTCAAACGACAATTAAATGACAATCAGACGACACTATGATTCAGGTAAAAATTACCTCATACTAGGGCGTGTTGAACATTCGACCATGGCACTGACAGAGACTATTTTTTAGGCGATTTGCAGATAAAAATGGTAAGTTTAGTCGTTCTAAGCGTCTATTTTTATCAATGAAGCGGCAAAAAATAGTCCTGTCCCTGTTGTTGTCGTGAGGGCTGATGCTAAAATCGCCCTAGTCGTTGTGAAAATCTAGCCAATGCAATAAGCATTACCTGCAATTTTAACGACGACTAGAACTATTTTAGCGATCAGCAGTGCGCATTTGTGAATGTTCAACACGCCCTAATAGACGTTTTTATACGATAAGTTGATATCAAACACAAAAACCGCAAATAATAATACGAAGTTAGCACAAGGGGAAGAATATGCAGGAGAAAATGGCCAATTATAACCTCAAGTCTTGGTGGCAGCGCAGCTTATTAGCTGTCGCGATAGGAGTCAGCGCCGCTACTATGAGTCCTTTAATGGTTACTCCTGCCCAAGCTGTGGTCGCTAGTACGGACTTCTCAGATTTAGTACAGCAAGTGACGCCAGGGGTGGCTCGGGTCAACGTAACGACTAATATTAGTGACGAGGAGCTGGCTCAAGCGCAGACAGCAGAGCTGCTACGTCAGTTCTTTGGTGATCGCCTGCGTCTGCCAGACCGGCCAGCCACGCCCGCTATCGAAAACGCTTATGGCACCGGATTTTTTGTCACTAAAGATGGGTACATGCTGACCAACCATCACGTTGTTGAAGGTGCTGATAAGATCACTGTGACGCTCAATGATCGCACTGAGTTAGATGCGGTGCTCGTAGGTAGTGATGAGCGCTCAGATGTTGCTGTCTTAAAGGTTAAGGGCAGTCAGTTTCCGGCTTTGAGCATTGGCGACTCCAATCTGCTAAAAGTAGGGGAGCCGGTACTTGCAATAGGCTCGCCTTTTGGCTTTGATTATTCTGCTTCAGCCGGCATCGTAAGTGCTAAGTCGCGCAGCTTTTCACGAGAGACAAGCGTGCCATTTATTCAGACGGATGTCGCGCTCAACCCTGGTAATTCCGGCGGCCCGCTCTTCAATAAACGCGGCGAGGTCATCGGTATCAACTCACGTATCTTTAGTGGTACTGGCGGCTACATGGGGCTATCGTTCTCTATTCCGATGAATGCGGCGATGGATATCTATGAGCAGCTCAAAACCAATGGTGAGGTGACGCGCGCTTACTTAGGTATTTATCCGCAAGATATCGATCGCAACTTAGCAGAGGTCTATCGGTTATCGCGGCCACAAGGGGCGTTATTGACGCGAGTATCGCCAGACTCGCCAGCGCAACGAGCCGGACTCAAAACGGGCGATATTATCTTGCAGTATAATAAGAAGCCCATTATACGCGCTGATGATTTGCTAAACTTACTGAACCGCGCGCGCCCAGACGATCCTTTCCAAGTCCAAATCCAGCGTGAAGGTAAGCGCCTGATGTTGACCGGCAAGCTCAGCCGAGCGCCGGGTGATGTACAAGCGCAAAGCCGCGATAAGCAGAACAATGAAGTACAGCTCGGTCTGCGTCTACGCGACTTGACCACCGATGAGCAAGCACAGCTTGACTCAGACAGTCAGGTTGGTGTGTTAGTGACCGCCGTTGATCCTACCGGTTTGGCGGCGCGCTCTGGCATTATGGCAGGCGACATCGTCACTAATCTCCACCAAAAGCCGATTAAGACGGTGACTGATTTTACTAGCGCTATCTCCTCACTACCTAAGCAAGGCGTCGTGACTATTGAGGTTGTACGCCAAGGCATTCCCGCTATTATCGGTCTACGTATAGAATAGGGCTTGTTTGTCACTGTTAGAGGCTCTTATAATGACAGCTTTTATAAGAGAAGCGCGTCATTTTAGTAAGGCTTACAAGCGAAGCTGGCTACAATGAACAGCTAGAATTGACAACTAGTCTCGCAAGTAAAATATGCTACACTATCGGGCATTTAGTTATACGTGCAGCTATCAATAGCTATCAATCACAAATACGTTCAAACGATAACATTGGCTTCATATAAAAATGCTAATGTTACCGCAAAAAAACAGTAAGGCATGGTTATGAGTACAGCATACGACGATATCAAAACCCAATTACAAGGCTCTATGGTAGCCTTAGTCACGCCTATGCATCCTGATGGTAAGGTCGATTATAAGCGTCTCGCAGATCTCATAGATTGGCAAATCGAGCAAGGCACGCATTGCTTGGTAGCAGTAGGGACAACTGGCGAGTCGGCCACTCTATCCGTACCTGAGCATAGCGAAGTGATTCGCTTCTTCGTCAAGCATGTCGATGGCCGTGTTCCTGTGATTGCAGGTACTGGCGCTAACAGTACCGATGAAGCTATCAAGCTGACTCAAGAAGCCTCTGACGCCGGCGCTGACTGTGCGTTACTTGTCGCGCCTTACTATAATAAGCCGCCTCAAGAGGGTCTGTATCAGCACTATAAAGCTATCGCTGCCGCAGTCGATATGCCGCAAATGCTCTACAATGTACCAGGGCGCACTGTTGTCGATATTAGTCAAGAGACCGTTGAGCGCTTAGCCGACATTGATAACATCGTCGCTATCAAAGACGCAACAGGCTCAGTTGGACGCGGTGAAGCGCTGATAAAAGCTGTCGGCGATAGATTAGTGGTCTTGTCTGGTGATGATGGTACTGCGCTTGATCTTATGAAAGTCGGCGCTAAAGGTAATATCTCAGTCACTGCCAATGTGGCACCAAAAGCGATGAGCGAGACTTTTGCCGCCGCCTTACGTGGTGATTTTACCGCTGCCAAAGCCGCTCATGACGTCATCGAACATCTGCACCGTGATTTATTCATTGAGTCCAGCCCTATCCCTGCCAAATACGCGCTACATAAAATGGGTATGATCGATAAAGGGATTCGTTTGCCACTCGTTTGGCTCGCTGAGTCGCATCATGCGACTATCGATAAAGCCTTGGTAAAAGCAAACTTAATCTAGTATTTACGCATCAGCTTGTGCAACAGTACAAACGCGTATTTAATGCTAGACACGCAGTCAATATCTAAGCGTAATCACCAATGAGCGCTAATGCTTAAGACAACACAGAGACACTATGATGAAAACATCATTACATATCCCAAAATCACACCTCTCTAAAATCACTCCGGCTCTGCTGACGGCTCTGTTAGGAAGTACTTTAGTGCTGAGCGGTTGCCAGTCGCTAAAAGAGTTTGTGGGAAAACGCGACAATGGTAGCTTGGACTATCAGCAAAGCCAAAAACTTGCGCCGCTACAATTGCCTGCCGATGCACAAACAGCGCCATTTGTACCGCTATATCCAACGCCAAATGCTGGGGTTAATACGCTCAATTTAGAAAACGAAGCGGGCAAGCAGTACCAATTACCAAAACCTCAGCGCACTGTGGCGACTACTGCAGCTACTGAGTAGATTATTTTTCATTCTATTATTTTTCACTCTAATAGTGTCTACATAGTCTGTTCAAAACCATAAACGCACGAAACGTTGTGTGTGCTGTTGCTATATCCCTTTGCCGGACGGCTAGCGTTCGGTGTTCAGGGCTTAGGGGTTATCATCAGCATGCTAGCTCTAGCTGTACTGATGCTTTTACATTGAACCGGCTATCACTCTTTTAGATATCTTATATAAGTTTGCAAGAACAGGACTCTTATCATGCAAAAACAACAACTTTTATACAAAGGTAAAGCCAAATCAGTCTATGAGACTGAAGATAACGATCTGCTCATCTTGCACTTTCGTGATGATACCTCAGCGTTAGATGGTAAGCGTATTGAGCAATTAGCGCGTAAAGGTGAGGTGAATAACCGCTTTAACAGCTTTATTATGCAAAAACTCAGCGAAGCGGGGATTGAGACCCATTTTGAGCAGCAGTTGTCTAGCGATGAGGTGCTCGTCAAACGTATGGATATGCTGCCCGTTGAATGTGTGGTACGTAACTATGCTGCCGGCAGTCTAGTGCGCCGTTTGGGATTAGAAGAAGGCCAAGAGTTGACGCCGCCGACCTTTGAGCTGTTTTATAAAGATGATGCGCTAGGCGATCCGATGGTGAATGAGTCGCTAGCCATCACTTTGAACTGGGCCACTGAGGATCAGCTCGCCAAAATGAAAGCTTTAAGCTATCAGGTCAACGACGTACTAAAAGCGCTATTTGATCAAGGTGATTTGATCTTAGTCGACTTTAAATTAGAGTTTGGCGTCTTTCATGACCGTATTGTTTTAGGTGATGAGTTCTCACCTGATGGCTGCCGCATTTGGGATAAAACCACTAAGAAAAAGCTCGATAAAGACCGCTTCCGTCAATCGCTTGGCGATGTGATTGAAGGCTACGAGGAAGTGGCAAAGCGTATTGGTGTACCTTTAGACTAATGCCAATACTGAGCTTTAAATACTGCGGTTAAATACTGATATCACAATAAAAACTGAGCTTATAAGCTCAGTTTTTTTATGCAAAATTTTACTTAATTGTGCTCAAACTGTGACCGTTACAGTTCGCGATATTGCTTATAATAAGAGCTATTATTTGATGCGGATAAAAGCCTATAGTCTATTAAAGATAAAACTGTCATCAATTCAAATGCGCTACTGGTATACATTTTTCTTGCGTGCTGCTATCACAGAGGCTGCGGAAAATTCACCCCAGTAGCGCTATAACACTTTTAAATTGAGTTTACTATATCATGTCCAAAGCGAAGACAAACTCGATTATCCTAGAGCCTTCTTGGTTTGCTCGGCCAACTTGCGTAGTGGCAGCGGACTTGATTGGCAAAGTCTTATGCCGACGCATAACTGACACAGATAGCGTACCAAAAGTACTGCGCGTGCGCATTACTGAAACCGAAGCATATATAGGAGAGCAAGACGGCTCAGTTGCTGCGCACTTAGCGAAAGGCAAGAAAGGCAATTCGCTAGCCGATATTATGTACGCTGAGGGCGGGGTCTTCTACACTTATCTGACTTATGGAGTGCATCTGATGCTTAATTTAGTCAGCGGTACGGCTGAGTCCCCAGATTCGGTGCTGATAAGAGCTGGGTTTTTGGCTGAAGATAGCGAGCGTCTGCTTGAAGAGCAAAATTTAAGTTCTGATAAGCAGCTCACTCATATCAAACAGTTCGCAGGCCCAGGCAAATTGACAAAGCGCTTGCAAATTGACCGTGCGTTATACGGCTCCTCGATTGCGCCTGAGTCTGGCGTTTGGATTGAGGATGATGGCTGTTTGCCGCCTGTATCGCTACGACCGCGTATCGGCATCGATTACGCAGGCGAGGCGGCAGACTGGCTACTACGCTATGTATGGACGGCTCATCCGTCACTGTCAAAGAAGTAAACTATTTAAATAAAAGCCATTAAAAAAGACCATGTAAACTAAGGATACATCATGTATAAATTGACCGTTTTTATTCCAGAGGAAGTGCTAGAGAAGGTTAAAGCGGCGCTATTCGCTGCTGGAGCTGGCACTATTGGCAATTACGAGCAGTGCTGCTGGCAAGTCAAAGGAGAGGGGCAATTTATGCCAATGGCAGGTAGTAATCCGCATCTTGGTAGTCAAGATAAGCTTGAGAAAGTCGCTGAATGGCGTGTTGAGATGGTGGTTAAGACGTCAATGATAGCAGAGGTGATTGAAGCCTTAAAGCAAGCGCATCCTTATGAAACTCCTGCTTATGACGTGCTAGAAGTGTTGGATTTTTGACGATTAAAGGAGCTCGGTAGGTATAAAAAAAGGGTCAAATAGCAGCTAAAAGCTTATCTGACCCTCAGCATCAAGACTGTATGGCATAACAGCGATGCAAAAGCGTATCACTCTATCTATTATTTATCTTGTACTTATTTAGCTTGTACTTAGCTTGCTGATCAGTCTTTTTCTATCTTAATGACATTTAGATTTGGATAGCTCAGCAGAATCTCATACTCTTGCGAGCCTTTTTTGGCCTCAATTTCAAACACGCCGCGATTGTTTCGCTCATCGAGTTCGATATCTTTGACACGGTACCCCATAGCGCTCACCTTTTTGATAGCGCGCTGCCTAACCGCTGAATAGCGACTTTCTTGTTTTATTCTATCTTCGACATCATCATAGCGCTTATTTTTTTTGTACTTCTTATTACCTTTTTTATG
Source organism: Psychrobacter sp. TB15 (assembly GCF_000511655.1). Taxonomy (NCBI): domain Bacteria; kingdom Pseudomonadati; phylum Pseudomonadota; class Gammaproteobacteria; order Moraxellales; family Moraxellaceae; genus Psychrobacter; species Psychrobacter sp. TB15. The sequence continues at coordinate 2,845 of NZ_AYXN01000040.1, read as the reverse complement.
GTCGTTATCTCGCCAGACTTGCTCCCATTGCTTTTTATTTGAATTGAGCAGTTTTAAATTGGGATAAGAGTAAGTAAGCTCGTAAGCCTGATTATTCTTTTTTGTATAGGCTTTAATCACTTGCTTACCGCGATAAGTATCGGGTCTGATATCCATTAACTGATAGCCTTGGCGGCGTAAGTCTTTACGTAGCTGTTGTCTGGCACGATTATAGTTGGCGTTTTTATAGCCATCATTGGCCTGATATATCGGCTGATTACCGTAGCCTGGACTGGCAACCGTACAACCAGCTGACATGCCAAACAGCGTTAAGATAAGACTTGCTGAGAGTAGATTTTTAAATGGGAGAGTAGGGGGTGTTTTCATATTTCTGGCTCCTGATCCTAGTAGCGACTTGTTCCTTATCGCTTAATAAATAGCTTTGAAACATTTTCTTACACCTTATAGTAGTTCATAAAAATTGATAATAAATGTCTTGTAAGTTATCAAGTTGTAAACAAACCAACAGCTTCAGTAATGAATACGAGTATTCAGTGATAACCGTATTGCCAAAACCCCTTTTTTCCTCAAAACTACTCAAAAACAAGCCTAATCATCAGGTGAATAATACTAACGGGACGGTGTAGGGAGTCTTAGCTATGCTATTTAAGCTCATTTTATATTCAGGCTTTGCCGGAGCAACAGTGTTCATTGGCGGACTATTGGCCAATTTGTTTAACTATCATGTCAAAGATAGTCCTGTTAAATACGAGATTACTCATACCTTAATGTCGTTTGGCGCGGGCATTATATTGTCGGCATTAGCGCTAGTATTAGTGCCAAAGGGCATGGAGGAGCTGAGCGTCTGGGGCGTGACAGGCTCATTCTTACTAGGTGCGATAGTGTTTATGGCTATTGACTATCAACTAGCAAAGTCTGGCGGACAGCAAGCGACGCTACTAGCGATGCTAATGGACTTTATCCCTGAATCGATCGCCCTCGGGGCAGTATTTGCTATTGAGCCACAAATGGCTGCGTTATTAGCGGTGTTTATCGGCCTACAAAACTTACCTGAATCTTTTAATTCATTTCGTGATTTGGTTCAAAGCGGTTTTAGTGTCAAAAAGACCTTGGCTATTTTCTTTGTACTGAGCTTCTTTGGCATACTATCAGCACTAGCCGGGCACTTTTTATTAAGTGCGCATCCTGACTTAACCGCTCATCTAATGACCTTTGCTAGTGGCGGTATCTTATATCTGCTGATTCAGGACATCATTCCTGAGAGCAAACTTGCCAAAAACTATCTGACGCCGCTTGGAGCCACATTAGGATTTTTAGTAGGAATATTAGGTGAAATGCTGCTCTGATAATACGGCTTTGATGAGGTAACTCGCTGTCTTTATTAAATATTAGATTTTGTCTTGTAAGCATATGCTTACAAGCATTGACGCTAACACCTCTTAACAGTTCGATTACATTTTGGCACTATAGTCACACGGCATCAGGGAATGTGACTCAAGGATTGAGTTAACCGTATTATGGATAATATTTCAGTGATCTACGTCAGGACGACAAAGATTAGTGAAGTAAGGATGCATAACCTGTGCTGATGGTAGCGATACCAGTAGCTAGTTGTATTTAGAGCAGGATGCTCTACTATTGCACTATACTTGATGTACTGCAAGGATGCAGTGGAATGAGTCGTGATAGTTAACAAGGATTGTTAAAGATAAAACCGCATAACAATGATTGTTATGCGGTTTTATAGTTTTTAGTTTATCGTTTCTAATTTATCGTTTTTAAGCTGCAGTTTTTCAGCTATATTTTCTAAGTAATTATTTCTAATTTTTGTCTTTAAATAATAGCTTTTAAGTTATTGTCTCTCAATTATTATTGCTAATTCTCTACTCTTGAGCTGCATGTAATCGCTAGTCAAAAGTTATCTACGAATAGACCTCTTGCAAAAGTAGCAGAGGGAATTAAAATAAGAAGAACATTCATCGTTGTCTAAGAACCATGCCAAACATAGATAAGCTACTCAAACAAAGTGACGCTGGTTTTAAACGCTACACTGGCATTCATAAAGCCACCTTTTATGACATGCTTGATGCCATGCAAGAGCATGAAGCATCTAAGACCAAATCAGGTAGACCAAGTGTGCTCAGTCTTAAGGAGCAGATACTACTAGCCCTGACTTATTGGCGTGAATACCGCACGCTTTATCATATCAGTATGGACTTTGGTATTCATGAGTCTTCTGCTAGCCGTATCATTCGTAAAGTAGAAGACACACTGATTGACTCTGGCAAGTTTGAATTACCTAAAAAGCTGCCTAGTCGTGTCGATGACGACATCAATTGGTCAGTCGTCATTGTTGATGCTACCGAAACCCCTATTGAGCGTCCAAAAAAAACCAAAGAGACTACTACAGCGGTAAGAAAAAACAACACACCTTAAAAGCGCAGGTTATCGTTCATTGGCAAACTGGTTTGATACTTGATGTGCAAACCTGTAAAGGGTCAATCCACGATTTTAAGCTGTATAAAGATACTTGTCCTGACTGGTTACCTTGTGACGCCAAGCTACTAGCCGATAGTGGTTATCAAGGGTTAGCAAAGTTACATGAGCAAACTTTCACGCCATTTAAGAAACCTCGTGGTGGTCAGTTATTAGAGATATGCAAACAGGCCAATCACTATCTGGCAAAGTTCCGTATTGTGGTTGAGCACAAAATAGGCTTAATCAAGTTGTTTAAAATCGTGGCTCATAAATATCGCAACCGTCGTCAGCGCTATGATCTTAGAATGAAGCTGTTTGCTGGTATCATTAATTCCGAGCTTAAATTATGACTTTTGCAAGAGGTCTA
>NZ_AYXN01000039.1:0-29449 GCF_000511655.1 Psychrobacter sp. TB15 | reverse complement strand
TAGACCTCTTGCAAAAGTCATAATTTAAGCTCGGAATTAATGATACCAGCAAACAGCTTCATTCTAAGATCATAGCGCTGACGACGGTTGCGATATTTATGAGCCACGATTTTAAACAACTTGATTAAGCCTATTTTGTGCTCAACCACAATACGGAACTTTGCCAGATAGTGATTGGCCTGTTTGCATATCTCTAATAACTGACCACCACGAGGTTTCTTAAATGGCGTGAAAGTTTGCTCATGTAACTTTGCTAACCCTTGATAACCACTATCGGCTAGTAGCTTGGCGTCACAAGGTAACCAGTCAGGACAAGTATCTTTATACAGCTTAAAATCGTGGATTGACCCTTTACAGGTTTGCACATCAAGTATCAAACCAGTTTGCCAATGAACGATAACCTGCGCTTTTAAGGTGTGTTGTTTTTTCTTACCGCTGTAGTAGTCTCTTTGGTTTTTTTTGGACGCTCAATAGGGGTTTCGGTAGCATCAACAATGACGACTGACCAATTGATGTCGTCATCGACACGACTAGGCAGCTTTTTAGGTAATTCAAACTTGCCAGAGTCAATCAGTGTGTCTTCTACTTTACGAATGATACGGCTAGCAGAAGACTCATGAATACCAAAGTCCATACTGATATGATAAAGCGTGCGGTATTCACGCCAATAAGTCAGGGCTAGTAGTATCTGCTCCTTAAGACTGAGCACACTTGGTCTACCTGATTTGGTCTTAGATGCTTCATGCTCTTGCATGGCATCAAGCATGTCATAAAAGGTGGCTTTATGAATGCCAGTGTAGCGTTTAAAACCAGCGTCACTTTGTTTGAGTAGCTTATCTATGTTTGGCATGGTTCTTAGACAACGATGAATGTTCTTCTTATTTTAATTCCCTCTGCTACTTTTGCAAGAGGTCTATTTGCTTGTTGATGTCTGAGCTGCTAACCACCTAACTGCTAACTTGTTACCATCTGATAGCTCGTAACAAGTTGCTCTAAGATAAATTTGACTCTAGAACTAGCCAAAAAAACCTCGCTAATTAGCAAGGTCTTAAAGGTTGAAAGAATAAAGTAGCTTCTACGCGCTGTAACCTCAGTTTAGATCACATCGGTACCAGTGATATTTGGCTCAGCGGTTGGCTGCGTGGCTAATGACTGGCAACCTGCTAAGACGCTAACTAAAGCTATGCTGGTCATTACTAATTTAATTGTGTTTTTCATGTGAACTCCTAAGTTAGTATTTAATAAATTTATTACTATAGTTCTCAAATAAGAGAAATATAACGATAAGAACGCTCTAGCTAATAAACTTAGCTCAATGAGCTACTATTAACTACTGTTTTTACCATTGCTGTAAGTTACTTAGTGTTAACAGCTAGATTTTAATGTAACAGGGACTATTCAAGCTCACTCTTTTGCAAGGCGGCATAACCGGTCAAACGCTTACGCTCCGCATTATTGAACAACTGTTTTTCTAACTGAGTGATTTGAGTTTGTGCTTTCGCCTTGTCAGTAGTTTGCGCCAGAATTTGCTGCTTTTGGCTTTGTAGCTGTTGAAAACGCTGATCGAAGTCGGCATCTTCTTGATCGACTTGCGCCAGTCTCTCGGCCGCTGGTACACCCACTAACTCTCGGCGCATGTTGTATAGCGCTTCAGGACTGGCACCTGCCGCTTTCATCCGCTCAGTACGGATCATAAGCTCATTAAGATTGGCTTGCTGCAGGATATTGGTTTTGATCGCACCATCTGGTAGACGGCTCACATAATCTTGTCTGGCAGCCTGTTTTTGTGCCTCGCTCATTTGCTCGTTTTGGTTGATTCTGACCATCTCTATACTATAGTCATCGTAGTTATCTTCTGCACCAAAGAAGGCTTCGATGGTGGTTTTGTCAAAATACTGCTGACGTAAACTCGCTACCTCTTGCTTTTGCTGAGCAATGGCATTCAAATCCAGCTCACCATTTTTGGTCGCTTGCAGTTGCAGATTGCCATAGCGTTTTTCTATATCAGGCAGTGCTTTGAGATACGCCACATAGTTGCCAAAGATAGCGACCGCTTGGCTGGCCGCAGGCTCTGGGGTATGGTGACGGATATAACTCTCGACACGCGCAAATATAACCGCTTCCTCCTCCTCTCCTATTGCGGACAAAAAATAATCGAACAACCGCCGTAAGCCTTCCGTAACGACCAATTGCTTGTGCTCATCAATGATAATCTCACCATCCACTTGCGTGCCTTTCAATGAGCGCGGCAAACGCTCCAATCCAGTGACAAATAAAGCATCGCTTTGAGCAAATGGTGCCTCAGCTTGAGTATTGCTTTGCGCCGTGGACAGTGTACTCTCAGACTTATCAGTGGGTGAAGCAGATAGCGACTGCTGAGTCGCCATCGGTTTATTATCTGGTTTAAACCACACAATCACCGCCGCCGCGATGACTATGATGACCACAGCGATTATAACAATCGGTAGATAAGCGGGGCGGCGATGTTTTGACATAGATACGAGTTCTTAGGCAATCATTAAATAGATCGTCATTAAATAGATGGTCATTGGGGTTAGAGATTGGCGTTTTTTAGGCGATTGACCTGAGTACGATAAATGGACTTGGGCTTAGACTCGCCCCATGCGGTCAAACCTAATACCTGATCGGCTGAATCCAAATGGTTCATGAGGTAGTTGTCACGAATCACATACCCAAGTCGGCTTGAGCAGGCAGAGACCAGACCATCATTGGCATCAAATAAAAACGGTACGCTTGTTGCTGCAAGCAGATAATCACTAGGGTCAAGGGCTCTCACGACTTGTCCGACACCACTAAATGAGTAATATTTGATACCGTTTGCAGAGGTACTGGTTGGCTGACCACAGTAACTTGTTGGCATTGCTGCGGGGAATTTGGCATTGAATTTGGCCGCACCATCGGTTGATAGCGCCATGAGTGATTGCCAGCCATCTTGCGCTTGTATCTCTTTAATACTGATGCCTGATCCCACATCTGTAAAGCCGCCAATCAAATTAAACACCCCTGATACCAGCTGTGTCGTGACGTTTGATGGCTCACCTGTGTCATTGTTTGGTTCAAGGACGTTTTTGACAAAATCGGCTGTTTTTGAGCCTTGCTCTGGGCTTGATACGGCGGTGACCGAGGCGACGTATTTTGGTGCAACGCCAGCGACATAGCGGATGTCTATACCGCCTTGACTGTGCCCAAACAAATTGACTTTTGGATCGCCTGAAATGGCAGTGATGGTTTTGACTTGCTGTAATAGCTGCTCGCCGCGGACTTCACTATTATTCACCGCTGATGTTTTGGTGGTGTACACCTCTGATCCACCTTTCATCAGCTCACTAGGAATCCCGTTGAAATAGTCTAAGACCCCAAACAGCTTGGTAAAACCGCCAAGCCCATGAGCCATGACCACTGGATACTGAGTCTTGGTATAACTGGAGGTAAAGTATTTGCTATCGACTAGCGTGCAGCCATTGGCGTTGGCACAATTATAGTACTGCCCTGCCGCTTGCGCTGAGGTCGCTGGCATAGTCATTAATAGCGCACTAGTACCTAAAGCACTGAGCACAGGCAGCAGTTTGTTTTTTGAGGTCGTGAGGAGAGTTGTATTAAATGTCATGAGCACTTCCTTGTCTTTACTGAGGTTAATTGGTCTTTTTATAAGCTCAATAACACAAACTACTTAATACAGCATATTTGATTGCAGTCAGTAGCAGCTCGCAAAAAACCTATGCCAATCCATTTGGCATTTCAATTACACTACTCATATAATTTGCAATAATCAATTGACAATTGGTTTTTTTAAAAACTGACAGGTCAATAGCCAACTTTTGATTGTTAAATAGATATTGTGATTTACGCACATTATCTCCATATAATGAACTATAACCTCTTCGATCCTCTAATAAAGCATTTATGCTATAATTAGAGCACTTCAAATCTATAACTGTAAGTATAAGAATATGATAAAGAAATCCCTCATTCAGTCTCCTGAAGCCATAGATAAAATGCGTGTAGCGGGCAAGCTCGCCAGCGACGTCCTAGTCATGTTAGATGAGCATGTCAAAGTTGGCGTCAGTACCGAAGCGCTAAATCAAATCGCTCATGATTATATCGTCAATGAGCAAGGCGCTATCCCAGCACCGCTGAACTATAACGGCTTCCCAAAATCTATCTGCACCTCTGTTAATCATGTGGTTTGTCACGGTATTCCTACCGAAAGCAAGCTGCTTAAAGACGGCGATATTATCAATATCGATGTAACGGTCATCAAAGATGGCTACTACGGTGATACCTCAAAGATGTGGATCGTTGGCGAAGGTTCTATCATGGCTAAGCGCATTTGTGATGTCGCGCAAAAGGCACTGTATGCGGGTATGAGCGTAGTCAAAGACGGCGCGCGTCTCGGTGATATTGGTGCGGCGATTCAAGAGGTGGTCGAGCCTGAGCGTTTTAGTATCGTACGTGAGTTCTGTGGTCATGGCATCAGTAACGAGTTTCACCACGAGCCGCAAGTGATGCATTATGGCAAAAAAGGTACAGGCTTTGAGCTTAAAACAGGCATGACTTTTACTATTGAGCCGATGATCAACCAAGGCACATGGCAGACCAAGATTTTGCCTGATGAATGGACGGCGATCACCAAAGATCGTAAGCTCTCAGCACAGTGGGAGCATACGATGGTGGTGACGGATAATGGCTGCGAGGTCTTTACCACGCGCCCTGAAGAAGATTTGAGTTTTTTGACCCAATAGTTACCTAAAAAAGATCGCTTACGCGGTCTTTTTTTTGCGGTTGATTTATACTTTATAGTATTAAAAAAAACATAGTATGACAACCTTCAGTATAGCTTTATAGCTCTCGGTTTTCTGCTTTCTAAGTATTTGATTTATGGAATAACAATCATGTTTACTTGCGATGTTGCCTCTGTTTATATCACGCCTCTACCTGCATTAGCTGCTCCTGATGAGTCAGCAGGCACGCCTTTATTGGTCGTCAATGACCCTAGCAAAAAGTCCTTGCTAGGCATTCCTGAGTGGCTAGCTCAGATCAATGAAGATATCAGCCGAGCGCTTGAGCGCGGGGTCAATATCAGACAATTAGTTGCGGCGCGCGCCTGCGCTATCGATGAGCTGTTAAGCAGTCTGTTTTTATGGTTTGAATTGGAGCAGACTGATCTGGCACTATTTGCTATCGGCGGCTATGGTCGCGGTGAGCTGTCTTTGTATTCAGACATCGATATTTTATTACTCTCTCCTGAAGATATCGGCACAGAAGTCAGCACAAAAATAGATCGCTTAGTTGCTATGCTTTGGGACGTTGGCTTGGAGCCTGCGCTTGCGGTACGTAGCGTTGACGAGTGCTTAGAGGCCGCTCATGATCATACCGTTGCCAGCTCCTTACTCGAAGCAAGACTACTCATCGGTAATAACGATCTAAAAGATACACCTATCGCCGTCGTTAATAAGCTGTGGTCGCAGCTCGATTTCTACGAGATCAAAATAGAGGAAGCCAAAAACCGGTACCTACACCACAATGCCACTGAATACAATCTTGAGCCGAATATAAAAACAGCCCCTGGCGGTCTACGTGATATCCATATTATTGGCTGGGTGACTAAGCGCTATTTTCGAGTTGGTAAGCTCTATGATTTAGTTCAGCAGAGCTTTTTGACCGAAAAAGAGTTCGATGAGCTCAGCTTTGCTGAGAGTTATATCTGGCAGATACGTCATCATTTGCATGAGCTGACTGGCCGCAATGAAAATAGGCTGTTGTTCGATTATCAGCGTGATATCGCGCAGCTCATGGGTTACGAGACTCAGCCTGATGACGAGCCCAACGCCGCAGTCGAGCGTTTTATGCGCGATTACTACCGCTGCGCTATGCAGATATCGACGTTATCTGAGATGCTGATCAATCATTATTTTGAAACTATCATAGAGCCGCACTTGCCTGAAGAGCAGCGCCCAAAAAAACGCCCTTTGAATGCGCGTTTCAATCAAATCGGCGATCAAATCGCTATCGCCCATCATCGTGTGTTTGCTCAGCATCCAGAAGCGATACTAGAGATGTTCTTACTGATGGGGCAGCAAGGCATAAAAAAAGTGCGCACCCATACGCTACGCGCGCTCAAAGTCGCAGCCCGCGGTATTGATCAGAACTACCGTGACACACCTGAGCATCAAGCGCTGTTTTTAGCCAATCTTAAAGAGCAAAACTATTTGTTCCACCGTCTGCGAACGATGAACCGTTATGGCGTCTTAGGTAATTACATCCCCTCTTTTGCACAAGTAACAGGACTCATGCAGTATGACTTGTTCCATCGCTATACGGTCGATGCGCATACGCTGTTTTTGATTCGTATTTTGCATCGCTTTACTGACGACAGGTTTCAGCAAGACTTTCCGCTGGTTAGCGCTATCTTTCAGCGTATCGAGCGAAAAGAGATCTTAGTGCTCGCGGCGATGTTTCATGATATCGCCAAAGGTCGCGGCGGTAATCATAGCGAGCTTGGGCAGACTGAGTCCATTGAGTTTTGTCTCAAGCATGGTATGAGTCTCGCAGATGCTAATCTGGTAGGCTGGCTGACGCGCTATCATTTACTAATGTCGATGACCGCGCAGAAAAAGGACATCTCAGATCCTGATGTGGTGACTGTATTTGCAGACCTTATCGGCAATGTCACCCATCTCAATCATCTATATGTACTGACTGTGGCGGATATGAATGCCACCAACCCGCAGCTTTGGAACAGCTGGCGCGCCAGTCTTATGAAGCAGCTATATTCGCAGACGCGGCGGATATTACGCGCAGATATTGACGCGCCGACTAATCGTCAAGATATGATCCGTGCCACGCGTCAGCAGGCTACGCAAATGCTGGATTCAGCAGATAATCAGCACATGGACCGTGAAGAGGTGCTAAGCCTGTGGGATGACTTAGGCGATGAATACTTTTTGCGGGAGATCGCTGAGGACATTCTTTGGCATACCGCAGCGATTTTGGCGCATCCGCCGATTGGCCGTGCTTCAAATGCTGATAGTGCACCTTTGGTCGTCTTGCGTGAGCATCGGGAGCTGGCGCTAGATGCGGTACAAGTATTTGTTTACACCCAAAATCAGGACAATCTATTTGCAGTAACGATGGCGGTCTTTGATCACATGAACTTGGATGTATTAGATGCTCGTATTATCACCGCCACACGCGATTTTGCTCTGGACTCTTATGTGTTACTTGACCGTAGCGGTACTTTATTGACGGAAACTGACGAGCAAGAAGAGTTAAAACAGCGCTTAATCAATGCGTTCAAAGATCCTAGCGCTCCTAAATTAACCAGCAAACGCATGCCTCGACAACTACTGTATTTCGATGTCCCAACGACGATTAGCTTTGAGTTCAATGAAGCGTCTAATCAGCATATTATGAGCTTACAGACGCTCGATCAGCCTGGGCTACTAGCACGTGTAGGTCAAGTGTTTTTGCAGCAAAGTATAGAAGTGCACGCCGCTCGTATTACGACTCTAGGCGAGCGCGCTGAAGATATGTTTTATATTAGCGATCAAAATGACGCGCCCTTATCTGACAGTAAGCTTGAAACCCTAAAAGAGGCCTTGATAGCCAGTCTAAGCGTTCGCCCTGATAATAGTCATAGCTAGTGGAAAACTGACTGAGTTACTTTAAAAGCATTCAGACTTAGTACTAAATAGCAGTCAATAGCTATAATTACAAATCACGGCGAGCAACAGTGCTTCTTTGACTTCCTCCCCGACCTAAAGGAACGGGGATTCCTACTAAAGACGGCCAAGCCCGACCGCGAGAATGTTTTTTGCTCCATTAACATCTCTGTTATGGGTCATTTTACAAGAACGACAAAACCACTCTCTTATACCAAGACCTGATCTACCTTTCGGACTGTCTTGGCGAGAGCCGCAACACGAGCAGGTTTGGGTGCTGTACGCTTCATTGACTTCGATATAGTGGCAACCTGCGTTCGCGCATTTGTAATCCAGTTGCCGCTTAATCTCAAACCAACCCGCGTCATAGACGGATTTGGCCAGTTTGGATGAAGTGAATGATGTTGATTTAATCTTTCCAACAACGATTAGGCTGTTGGCTTTAACAAGCTTTGATGTGAATTTATGGATCAGATCTTGGCGGGTGTTTTTGATCTTGGCGTGTATCGCACGGATCCGTTTTTTATTCTTGGCTCTTTGGGCAATGGCCAGTTTTTCAGCATATTGATGGGTGACTTTGGTTTGTAGCTGATCACCATCGCTACTGACTGCTGAATCCTTACAGCCTAAATCGATACCGACTTGGCCTGTGCCACACTTAGTCTTTGGAAATTCTTTGACGGTGATACAGGCATACCAGTAGCCGCGATTGTCTTGCACTAGCTCCATAGTATTGATGCTGTACAGGGCTAGGTTATAGCTGTCCCATAGATCAATAATCAGCTTTTCACCCTTAGCAAGGCTTAGCTGAATAGTAGATTTAAGGCTTTTCTTGCCTGATTGACGAGTTGATAGATGTTTTATGGCGGTCTTTTTAAACGGAATCCAGCCCAAGCTTCTTCTCTTGGCCTTTGGGTTGTTGGTGCGCCAGTTGAGTTTGGCTTTTTTAAACTGTTTACGGCTTTTGGTGTGAACCTCACTAATCGCTTGCAAGGTTTGACTGTGTAGATTTAGGTATTCACCCGCCCCTTTGGTGTAAGCGGCCAAGTCATAGGCTGAAAAGAATTTGCCAGTGCGCTGTAAATGTTTAAAACTTAGCTCATTGACGTAATTCCAGACAAAGTTGACTGCACCAGCCAAGATATTAAGCTGAGTGGCGTGTTTGTCTTTGATGCGTAGCTTGAGCGTTTTCATGGGATAATTATGATCTCAATGCAGCTGGGTATCAAGGGGTTCACCATACTGGGCGACAACGACTGATGCCTGATATCCACGCCCTAGAAGGACGTGGTTTTACGGCGCTGGATGATAAACAATGTCGTTAGCGACATCATTGAGCTCATCTTCAGCCAGATCTAAGGGTAAGACATCAGCATGAGTTTGCTGCTGTAAGATGAGTCTGCCCGCATCGATTTCATGGTTGAGCAATGCATGTAAGCTCACGAGCCGCAACTGGTGATGATTGTTCTCGTAGATGCGCTGTAGTGACAGCGGTGCCTCAGCATGTACATTAGGAAACAGACTATCTGAGGCAAGCACCATCATCTCATTAAAGGACTGCTCTCGCTTCAGCTGCGCTCTATGTATCTTATTTTGTAGCAGATTGGCCAGATTACCCTTAAAGACAAGCGCGGCGATAAAGACTAAAGTCTGTAAGGCGAATATCAGCACATATTGCTGGATAGACAGCGAGAAACTAAGCGTCTTGCTTGCCAGCATAAGCACAATCGCTACGACGACATAGCTGACTAACTGCCAAAGCAGCCACATCATTAGGCTATTATCACCGAACCAAAACATCTGCCGCTCTTTGAGATCTATGAGACGTTGACGCGCTTGCCACCACTGCTGCTCACGGCTCTTTAATTGTTCACATACTTTACACGCATGTGTTGAGTCGTACGCATGCTCTACTGCTGTACTTGCGCTATTATCCAGATCCGTACCGCTCATGTTCTTACTCTCAGGTTTAGAAGCTATGTAACTTTTAGTCATAATTATTAAGTCCTCTAAAGAGCACAATCCGTGTTGCTTGTCGCATTAGATGTTATCGGTTAAAAAGTAAGCGTTTGCCAATCGCTCTAAATAATGAGGGTGGGCTATTTCTGCTATCGACCTTGCTATATCAGTAGCGAATAACCACGATAAGAAAAAGACAAAAAATAAGAGAGGTGCTACACTGCGTTAATGTTATTTTTCTTTATTACTTTATTACTTTATTACTTTATTATTAATTGTCTATTATAGTTACTACGTCTATGAATCACAACTTACAAGCCCTGCACCCTTATCCTTTTGCCAAAATGAGCGACCTACTCGCTAACAGTAAGCCAAATCCAAGCTACAGCGAAATCAAGCTAGGTATTGGTGAGCCAAAACATGAGCCGCCTGCCTTTGTTTTGGACGTTCTACAGCAAAACTTGGACAGTTTAAGCCGTTATCCCACTACTAATGGGACTTTTGAGCTGCGGCAAACGATAGCGCACTGGTTAGAAAAGCGCTTTTTTTTGCATCATGTCGATGCTTATAAGCAAGTACTGCCCGTGATGGGTACTCGCGAGGCTATCTTTAGTTTTGTGCAAGCGGTTATCGATCATAGTGACAACTACAGTAATAATAGTGACAATCATAGCAAAGAGACGTCGCCGCCGATGGTGGTTATGCCCAATCCTTTTTATCAGATTTATGAGGGAGCGGCGCTACTGGCCGAGGCGACGCCTTATTTTGTTCCTTGTACCTTAGACAATAACTTTAAGGGTGATTATCGCTCGGTGCCGGTTGAGGTTTGGGAGCGCACTCAACTGCTATTTGTCTGTAGTCCAAACAATCCAACAGGCTCAGTGATGAGTTTGGACGATTGGGAATTTATCATGCGTTTATCTGATAAATACGGCTTTATCATTGCCAGCGACGAGTGTTATAGCGAGCTGTACTTTGACGAAGCCCCTATCGGCTTATTACAAGCGTGCACAGCGTTTGGTCGAGATGATTTTAGGCGCTGTATCGTTTTTCACTCCTTGTCCAAGCGCTCAAACTTGCCCGGTCTACGCTCAGGCTTTGTCGCAGGTGACGCAGCCCTGTTAAAGTCTTACTTGCAGTATCGCACTTATCAAGGCTGCGCTATGCCTATCCCGCATCAGCTCGCCTCTATCGCAGCTTGGCAAGATGAGAAGCATGTCGCTCATAATCGAGCGCTATATAAAGAAAAATTTGCCTTGTGGATGGCAGAGCTTGGCGATTTATTAGAGCTGCGGATGCCGGATGCTGGGTTTTACTTTTGGGTAAAAGTGCCGGAGCTATTTGCAGGCGACGATGAAGCGTTTGTAAAGGCGCTTTATGAGCAAGCAAATATCCATGCTCTAGCGGGGCGCTACTTATCCCGCGAGGTCAATGGTAAAAACCCTGGACAAGGATATGTGCGTATGGCACTGGTAGCAAGCGTTGAAGAGAGCCGCGAGGCGATTGAGCGTATTCGTCAATTACTGACTGGCGCGGCTGATAGCAAATAACTAGCAAATAACTAGCAAATAACTAGTAAATAACTGGCAAATAACGTTAGCGCCAATGTGGTCACTAATCCTTAATAACCCTAATATTATTAAGGATTATTTTTTATATAATGCTATAGTAATCAGACAACGACCCTATTTATTACTATAGCGGATTGATAACGCTATCACGGATGATGCCATGATCCCACTTGATTTCACCCAGCCGCCCTTTGATGTGTTGAGCTTAGCGGAACGCCAAAGTATCAGAAAACACACGCAGATACGTTATCTAGCTGCCGATGAGCGCTTAACGAGTGATGATTTACTCTACTTTTATGTGGTGATAAAAGGTCAAATCGAGCAGACCTACGCGGACGAGTTTGTCGCGGCCTACTTCGGTAGTAATCACTCCGACCACTTTCACAGTAACGACTGGTTCGATAGCCGCCGTACCCCTAAAAAAGCAACCAACACGCGCTCGCCTTCTTCCTCTTATGACTACCGCGCCGTTGAAGATACGCTACTGCTACAAATAGACGGTACGGCTATTGATAAGATTAGTGCCCAAAACCATCTAGTGCGTCAGCTGCTCTCGGATAAATTACCCGAAAAGCTCAAGGCCCTACAGCAGCGTCAAAGCACTAAGTCGCAAAAACTATCGCTGAGTCATAGTGGCTACACCGCCCAGCAAGAAGTACAGCAAATCATGCTGCAGCCAGTGACCGATGTGAGTTTATTACCGGTACATATCGTTGAGGCAGCTTCTAGCCTACAGCAAGCGGCACAGGTCATGACCGAAGCTAAGATGAAGCACGTGTTGGTGCGTCCACTAGCAGATAAAGCCAATAATATTAGCGACAGTTTGCTAGGGATTTTGACTGATACCGATGTTTGTAGGGCTGTCAGCGATAGACAAGACCCAGCAACTACCCCTTGCCAAGACTATGCCAGCTTCAACCTACGTACTATCAACGCTGATAGTGAGATTGGCGATGCACTACTGACTATGACTCGCTACCGTATTCATAGGCTACCCGTCCTCGATGATAGTGGCCAAGTCGCCGGTATCTTGGGGCAAAGCAATATGCTTGCCTATATTGGTCAGCACTCGCAGCTGATCAGTATTCAGATCGAGCAAGCCAAGGATTTTGCTAGTATTGATACCGCTGTCGAGCTGATTGGGCGCTATATTCGTGCTCAGCAGCAAAACGGTGTCAAGATTGGTAACGTCAGCCGCATGGTTCAGACGCTTAATGCGCAGGTATTTACTAAACTGTGGCAGCTTATCGTGCCAGAAGAGGTCTTTGACAACACTTGTGTGATCGTGATGGGCTCTGAGGGGCGCGGCGAGCAGATCATGCGTACCGATCAAGACAATGCGCTGATTATACGCGATGGCTTTAGTCATCCAAATCTCGCTGAATTCGCCGACTCTTTCAATCAGCAATTAGCGGCATTAGGCTATCCGCTGTGCGATGGTAATATTATGATGACTAACCCTATGTGGCGACAACCGCTACAGGAGTTTACCGCGCAGATCAGCCGGTGGTTTCAAAATACTGATCCGATGCAGGCGATCTATCTGTCCGCGATACTCGATGGCGAATATGTTTGCGGTGATGAGACGCTATTGACTCAAGTTCGTGAGCATCTCAAAGTTGCGCATCGCCACTCTGACCCTATGTTTGTGCGGCAATTCGCGCGCGCGGCTTTGCAGTTTGGCGATGTCAATCAGTGGTGGCAGCGCCTTGCGCCTTTGTTGGGTAAGACCAATGACGCCACTATCGATCTCAAAAAGTCTGGCCTGTTTCCGTTAGTGCATGGCATACGCAGTATGGCATTGGAATATGACATCCTACACGTGCCTAGTACTAGAGGTCGGCTCAGGGCACTCGTGCAAGCTGGAGTATTCAATCAAGAGCGAGCGACCACTTTAAACGAAGCATTGGAGTTCTTTATGGGTCAGCGCTTGGCAGTGGCGCTTGCGACTGATAATAAGTATGCTCGGCAAGTCGACCCTATGACCCTATCGGCGCTTGAGCGCGATGTATTAAAAGAGTGCTTATCGGTCGTGAAGAGCTTCAAAAACCAGCTACGCCAGCACTACCAGCTCGAGATCGGTTAAGGCAGAATTAAACGGTGTAAGCGCTATACTGCTTATTGACTACCACTATTATTGAGAAGCAAACACTTATGAGTTGGCTTAAGCAATTATCAAACCAATGGCAAAAAAGCAAGCTACAGCGTGCGGAGCTTGCCCCGATGTTTGAGCCGCCTATAAAAGATCAATGGGTGGCGATAGATTGTGAAATGACGGGTCTCAATCCTCGTAAGCATCACTTGCTCTCAGTCGCCGCCATTCATATCAATGGCGATACTATCGATACTGGTAATGGCCTACATCTAGTCTGTCGCCCGCCGGTCATGCCCAATCGCGATACTATCATCATTCATGGTCTACGGAGCGCCGATGTCGCTCAGGGTCTGAGCTATGATGAGATGCTGTCCATGCTACTGCCCTTTATCAGTAATCGTCCTATCGTTGGGTTTTGTCCGCAGCTAGACATCGCGTTTTTAAATCCCTTAATCAAGCAATATATGGGTACTACTTTGCCCAATGAAGTGCTTGATGTTAGACGCTTATACAGTCAACGTATGGGCGAGCGCGACCCGAATACGCCCAAAGCATCACAGCAACTCTCCAAAATACTCGCTCATTATAATATCCCTGAGTTTGGTAGCCATGATGCTTATAATGACGCCCTAATGACCGCTATGGCTTTTTTGCATGTGCGCTAAGAGGGCGATTTTAGTCTGTGTTTTATGCGCTTTTTGAGACTCGCGTAGCCACTCATGTTACTATAAGCCGTTTTACGATTTAAGCTCGATGCCTCATGACAATACTATCTAGATTCTCAAATCTGCTTACTATCTCTTGTGCTACTGACTCTGCTAGTCGCCATCGGCATGTCCAGCGCTCAAAGCTATTGACGGGCCTTATGCTGAGCGTAATGCCGCTCACCTCACAAGCGGCGCTACCCGCTTCTATCGAGGCGGCGTTAAACAAAGCCGAGCTCAGCCCTGATACTATAAGTATCCTCATTACTCCACTCGGCGATACAACCAAGAGTCGTTTACCCGCGATTATAGAAGTCATCGATAGCGATACTAATGATAACTCTAACAATGATTCTGAGGGCAGTGCTGAGCGTAATAGCGCGGATTCGACGACGGTATCCGTAGACAAAGTGGCAGCAAGCGCCAGTGATGCTCCTGTTAACGATCCTGCCGATGATAATGTTTCTGTTAATAGTAGCAAAGCCGCGAATGTAACCATTGCTGTCGACAAGCAAGCCATCGAGCAACAGAATCGTCAGCTGCAAGCTTATACCGACGACCCTTACACTTATCAAAGCTTAGAGAACCCGCCGCCGGTACTGACCATCGATGAAAGCCGCAGCGTCCGCCATAGCGAGAGCAAAGATACTGGCAAACGCCAACTTACACCCCTGATTAGCCATAATATCGATACCCCGCGCACCCCTGCCAGCACTATGAAGCTGATACCTAGCTTTGTGGCACTCGACACACTAGGCGCAGATTTTGTTTGGTTTACTCGGGTCTATCATACCGGCCTCATCCTTGGCGATAGACTGCAAGGCGACTTGATCATTCAGGGCAGCGGCGACCCCAAAATGACCCACGCGCGCTTAGAGCAGCTCCTTTATCAAGTACAAAAAACCGGCATTCGCCACATCGATGGCGATATCATTGTCGACAGCTCAATATTTAATAACGTCAGTAAAGATCCAGCCGCTTTCGATAACGCCCCTCTGCGCCCTTATAATGCCAGTCCAGATGGTTTTTTAGTGAACTTTAATAGCCTTGCTATTAGAACGTATCCTATGGCAAATGGACAAGCAAAGCTCACTTATACCCCGCAGTTAGCCAATTACCAGTTACCAAGTCACATAGGCACTCGCAGTGCCCGCTGCTCGCAGGCTCGTAATAGCTTAGCGCCGCGCTGGCAACAAGATAAACTCGCCCTCAATGCCAAGCTGCCAGAGAGCTGCGGTGAGCATGTCTTCTATGTAAACCACCCAGACGCCAAAGACTTTGCCGCTCGTGTCATCGCTAGTAAATGGCAGGCGCTTGGTAATACGCTTAGCGGAGAGGTACTCAGTCAAGAAAAGCCTTACGCGGCGTACCACTCAACTAATGGTTTATCTTCTCTCCCGTTATCGCCTTTACCGCTAGTCAGTTATCCTTCTTATAATTTGACGCGGCAAATATACGATATCAATCACTTCTCCAATAATGTAATGACTGAGCAAGTAGCGCTCTCCATTGGCAGTTATTATGATGCTAAGCGCCCAGATATTATTGATACAAATAACAGCGCCGCGAATAGCAGCGCTGTTAAGGGTCAGACTATAACTGACGTTAATAATACTAAACCAAACGCTACTAGCCTGTATCAATTTGGGCAAGCAACAACGACTGATTACCCGCAGGCATTAGCGCGCATCGATGACTGGTGGCAAACCAATCTGACCACTACCCCGCCGTATCTGACCAATGGTTCAGGACTATGTCGCGATTGCACGCTGACCGCCGCCAATCTTAATGAGCTACTGAGCTTTGCCTATCGCCATCCCAGCTTTGACGCTTATGTCAACTCATTAGGCATTGCCGGAGTTAGTGGCACAATTATGCATCATAGCGAACGCTTGCCAGAGTCAAAGGCTATAGGCCGAGCTTGGATAAAAACCGGCACTTTAAGCAATGTCACTGCCATGGCAGGTTATGTCAAAGGACAGTCCGGACAAGACTATGCGGTAGTCGGAATCATAAATACCGACAGCGCGCTAAATCCTTATTTGGCACGCCCGGTACTCGATGCTATGCTTGATTGGACTGCCGAAAAATAGTCTTAGCTGTATCGTTCAGCTCGTAATATGTTTATATAGGCAAAGTTATGTCGCGCAAATCTGCAAACTTAAGTAATTCTAAAGCTCAGTCAGTCAAACTCGCGCAGTATTTAGGGTTTTTTATGGTGGGTTATATTCTCGCCAGCGCTTTATTAATGCTGCTGCAAACGCAAATTGCGCTCAATCCGCAATTGGTGACGTTACTCTCTATCTTAGTCGGCGCTTTTATTGCCGTGCACAAATTTATCAAACATTACAGCCGTGCGTTACGTAAAGCTGAGATGGTCAGACTAGCTATTGGCGGTACGGGCATTGTTTGGTTGCTGAACGCGCTGTACTTTTTTACTATTTGGCTATGGCTATTTGATGAGGCCAATCGGCAAGTCTTTATAGAAATGAGCCTACAGCAGCCGCTGCCATTGTTGTTCGCTCTAATCGCGATTGTGCTGCTCACCTTTGTCAGCGCTGGCATCGGTATTTGGCTGTTTAATCGGCTACTAAGCCCAAAGTAGCTTTTGATCAACCTATCAATCTCTCCACACGTCAACCTACTAGCCTGTCAACGACTGGCCGCTACGCAAAATGTGATGAGTCAAAACAGTGCTATGAGCTGATTTTTATTAGTTTGTCTCTAAATTCTATGTAAATACAAAACTTATATCCTACTGCGCTATGACTACGCCACAAAATCCGTTAGGCTGAGCAAATTATGCACTGCGTTTAACGAACAGCGGTTTGCAATCAGTAGCTAGAAATATAAATAGAGGTGATCGTTATGGATATGCTGTTTTTTGACAATATAGAAAAGCTTTTACGTATTGTGCTGACTGCTGTGCTGGTCTACATCTTAATTGTCGTCACCACCAAAGTCTCAGGTAAGCGCTCAACCTCGCAGCTCAATAACTTTGACTGGATTGTGACGGTGATGATCGGCTCGTTGGGCGCTAGTACTATCTTGCTCAAGGAAATCCCGTTCATTGAAGGTAGTGCCTCTATTGTGACCCTATATCTATTACAGTATGCGGTGACCAAGTACGCTTCTTACTCGCCTTACTTTGGTCGTCTTATTCTCTCTGAGCCGCGTATTTTGTTTTATCAAGGAGAGTTTTTGACAACGGCGATGCTTGAGGAACGGCTCACTCGGCAAGAACTTGAAAGTGCGATGCGTAAAGAAGGTATCCATAATATAAATGATGTCGAAGCTATCGTCTTAGAGTCTGAAGCTGTGCTCAGCGTCATCCCTAGAAAGCACGATGGCCCTAATGACACCGACAACACTGATCCTAGTGACACTTTAGAGCCGCTTATAAGGCAGCCGTAATGCGCTGGTCATGAGAACTTCGTTATAGCTTTGTTGCTTATTCCAAAGAGTCAGCATAGAAAAGGAGGACTAATAATGATTAATCCTCCTTTTTATTTATATCTGTTTACGCCGATTATTTGATACGCTGCCAAGTCTGTGAGCGACCAAACAAAGGCGTACCCACGTAGCCGCGCAGATCTAAGCTCTGACCATTGTCGCTTAAGGTGATTTTTCCTGAGTAGACTTTGCCAGACTCCGGATCAACCAGCTTGCCATGGCTCCACTGATTATTACCGTCCGCTTTTAGACCTGTTAGAATCTGCAGCCCTTCGACTGGTTTGTTTTTTAGGCTGCCGGAACATTTAGTACAGACTGCCTTTGCTTTTTGTTTATCGAGTACCTTGATGATTTTGCCGGAGACTTTGCCACCTTTTTCATTTAACTGAATGATGGCTTTTTTTTCGCCGGTTTTGTCATCGACTGTTTGCCACTGAGTGCCATCTAGCGAGGCGGCAAACACAGAAGTAGACAGCAATGCTGCTGCAGTTAAGGTGAATGTGCTTAATATAGTACGGTTCATAAACGACTCTTTTCGTAAAAACTTTTAATTAACTCCATAAAAAAGATAACCCAGTGACAGGTTAGTGGCAAAACAAACTATTGTTTGTCGAATGCTAGTTAAGCATAAAAAAAGGCAGGTAAAAGGCTTGTTTGTTACATTAACTTAAGCGTAGACTTCTTTTGTTATTTTTACTCAATTATTGGAGTGCTAACTGTCATGAAAATAAGAATACTGAGCGTCGGCAATAAGATGCCTAAATGGATACAGACCGGGTTTGATGAATACTTCAAACGTATCCAGCCTATGATTAGCACAGACATTGTGGAGATTGCGGCGGCAAAACGCGCAAAAAACCCCTCGACCGCTAATCTCGCTCAGTACCGTGAGCAAGAAGGACAGGCGATACTGGCGGCGCATAACGCTTCAGGTCATGAGCAGTTATGGGTGCTCGATGTTAAAGGCAAGATGCTCTCAACTGAGAAGTTGGCAGATAAGCTTGCCGATGTAATGCCGCAAGGCATGGATGTGGCGCTCGTGATAGGCGGCGCTGATGGCGTCTCACCTGCTGTACTGGCAAAGGCTGATATGATCTGGTCATTATCCGCGCTCACGTTACCGCACCCGCTAGTGCGCGTCGTGCTGATGGAGCAGCTGTATCGCGCGATGAGTATCAATAACAATCATCCTTATCACCGCGGCAACTAGCACCAGAGCTAAGCGAAAACAGCCAAGCGGATTGAAAAACGCGAATCTGCCCTAATAAAGCTGACATGAATCAATCAAAGTCAGCTACAGCCACAAGCCCGCTAAATCACAGCTTGCATCATGAAAGCCTGAATGCCACTGCGCCTATCAGTGGTGCGGCGGCTTGGTCAGATGCGCCTATAGGCTTGACTAACGCGGCCAAACTGCCTGCTTTATTTATCTCACATGGCGCGCCGACCTTAGCTATCGAGCAGTCAGCGACGACCAGTGCGCTTGCACGTATCGGACAAAACCTACCTAAGCCGCGCGCCATTATCATTATGTCAGCGCACTGGGTATCTACTCAGCTTGAGATTAGCAGTAACCCGCAGCCCAAGACTTGGCACGACTTTTCAGGTTTTAATCAACAGTTACACGAACTACAATACCCAGCTTTAGGACATGCCGCTCTTGCTGAGTCTTTAGCGCAGCAGCTCAGCACGCGCGGTATCAATACTGCAGCGAATCCGCTACGAGCCAGCGATCATGGCGTTTGGTCACCGCTTCGTCATCTCTATCCTAATGCCGATGTACCTGTGGTACAAATATCGCTACCACAGCATTATGACAGCATAGCATGCTATCAATTGGGCGCGCAGCTTGCTCGTCTGCGCGAGCAGCAAATTCTAATCATCGGCTCGGGCAACATTACTCATAATCTACAAGCAATGCGCTGGGAAGCTGATAGCATTGATAAGACGGCAAAGGATTTTAAGCTCTGGTTATTGCAGCAGCTCAAAACTGATATCCCTACCGCCTTAAATTGGCAGCGATATCCCAATTACAAAGATATCCATCCAAGCGATGAGCACCTATTGCCGCTGTTTTTTGCTTTAGGTGCGGGTCAACGCGTCAGTGTCGTGCATCAAAGCATGGCGCATCATAGCTTAGGAATGGATATTTACCGCTTCGATTAGCGTCTTCTTATCTACCTATTTTGCAAACGCTGGTTTAGTAAACATGCCAGCGCGTTCCATCTCTCCTGCCACACTAAATAGTGTCGTCTCATCATTCATACGCCCGATCAGCTGCATGCCAATAGGTAAGCCTTTTTTGCTCATGCCGACGGGTACAGAAACTGCAGGCAAGCCTGTGACATTACCTAATAAGGTAAAGGCCATTTTACTGAGTACCGGATGGCTAAGCTTCTCTATCATGCCAGAGCTAAAGGCATACTTGCCCATATCGATACCTTTATTAAGCAGCTCAGCGCTGCGCATCAGCATCTCATCCATCACGCTTGGTGGCAGTACACCGTGTTTGACCGCTGGCGTCGGTACGGTCGGACACAAAATCATGTCATAAGTTTCTAATAACAATCCGGTCTGATATTGGCTATTGTGCCAGCCTTGCTTAGCGTGCGCTAAATCAACTGCGGATAGCGAGCGTCCTAGTAGCGCCATGTTTTGAGTTTGAGGTTCTAGCTTTTTGACGTGATGAGCACCATAGTGGCGCTCAATATTATCGATAGTAAAGGCGGTATGAGTACAGACGACCACCATAAAATCATGCCAAAACTGCTCTATGTTGATATTCGGCTCGGCAGGTACCACGCGATGCCCCATGGCCTCTAACTGCTTAGCCGTTTGCTCGAGTACCGCTAGCACCTCTTTATCCACTACTGTACCAGCAATCAGCGGCTGCTGATGCAGCGCAATGGTCAGCGGCTTAGGTGCGCGCATCGCCGCCTCTAAAAAGCTACCTTCGGGCGGTGCAATCACGAACGGCGCACCAACCTCGGCCCCGCTCGTGGCATCAAGCATCGCAGCACTATCACGCACACTGCGGGTAATCACGTGATCAGCAACCGCGCCTTCCCAACCTTCTCCTACTTTAGGACCCATTGGGTTACGACCGCGGCTAGGTTTGAGACCAAACGCGCCGCACCAAGCCGCTGGGAAACGAATAGAGCCGCCGCCGTCACCCGCGCCTGCCATGGGTACGATACCACTTGCTACGGCTGCCGCGCTACCACCCGATGAGCCGCCCGAGCTATAGCCTTTTTTAAACGGATTATGAGTGGCACCATGCGCTTTGGGCTCAGTGGTAATAATCAGTCCAAACTCAGGCGTATTGGTCTTGCCAAAGGTATTGACTCCTGTGGCCTTCATACGTTTGACAATTTCACTATCATAATCTGACTGAATATTAACGCTACGGCTACCCATGGTCAAAGGCTCGCCCTCGAAGCTGTATGATAAGTCTTTGAGTAAATAAGGCACGCCTGTAAACGCACCAGATGGTAGCCCTGCTTGCGCCTGATCGTAAGCGCGCTCATCGAAACGGTGAATTATGGCATTGAGTTTGGGGTTGAGCTTGTTGGCGCGTGCAACGGCACTATCAAGCAATTCTTTGGCGCTGACTTCGCCTTTGCTGACGAGATCTGCTAAGCCTAGCGCGTCATATTGGGTGTATTCTTTAAACATAAAGCATCCTTGCATAGCTGTTGGTTGTAAAACCTATCAGCAAACACTATAGCCCAGAATTAGGCGAGAACACAATGTACAACAAAAAAACGAGCCACTCTCGTGACTCGTTTTTTGCTAGATAAACCCAATCTAATTGCAGCTACATCAGCAGCTCACGCTTACCGCTTTTACCCATAGAGCTGACCAGACCGGCCTCCTCCATTGAGTCTACGATACGCGCCGCGCGGTTATAACCGATACTAAATTTGCGCTGAATGGACGAGGCGGAGACTTTGCGCGTCTCCATAATAAAGGCCACTGCTTCATCATAAAGATCGTCATCTTCGCCCGACGCGCTGCCACCAGAGCTACCACCGCCAGAGCTTGATAACTCAAAGTTGTCCGCCATATTATCGATATAATCTGGAGCGCCGCGCTCACGCCAGGCATCACAGACACGGTTGACTTCCTCATCACTAACATAAGCGCCATGCACGCGGTCTGGCTCAATTTGACCTGGCCCTAAGAACAGCATATCGCCATTACCGAGCATGTCTTCAGCGCCGCCACTATCTAGTATCGTACGCGAATCGACTTTTGAGTTGACGCGTAGAGCCGCACGTACGGGAATATTGGCTTTGATCAGACCGGTAATCACATCAACTGAAGGACGCTGAGTCGCTAGCATTAAGTGAATACCAGAAGCCCGTGATTTTTGCGCTAAGCGGGTGATTAACTCTTCGGCTTGTTTGCCGACTTGCATAATCATATCAGCAAACTCATCGGCGACGATGACGATCATCGGTAATGTTTTAAGCTTAGGCGCTTGATCGATACTGACATTATCATTGGGCCGCCATAAGGGATCGAGCATTGGCTTACCTGCTTTTTCAGCGGCGAGGACTTTCTTATTAAACTCATTAAGTTTACGCACCTTTAGCAGGCTCATCAGCTGATAGCGGCGCTCCATCTCTGCCACACACCAAGACAAGCTACTGGCCGCCTCTGTCATATCAGTCACCACAGGCGTCAGCAAATGAGGAATCTCATTATAATTGGCCAGCTCAAGCTGCTTAGGATCAATGAGGATCAGTCTGAGCTCATTAGGGGTGTATTTCAGTAGCATAGAGAGCAGCATAGAGTTCACCAGTACCGACTTACCAGAGCCTGTGGTACCGGCGACTAACATATGCGGCGCGCGTGCCAGATCAGTAATGATAGGCTTGCCGCCGATGTCTTTACCCATCGCCATGCTGATTTGCGCGCTAGGGTCTTTATACTTATCGGTATTTAATAACTCAATCAAACGTACCATCTCGCGCTGCTTATTAGGTACTTCGATGCCGATATAAGGCTTACCTGGGATGACCTCGACCACGCGTAATGATGCCATAGATAACGAACGAGCCAAATCGCGCGCGATACCGGTGACTTTACTGGCTTTGATACCGGCAGCAAGATCAACTTCGAAGCGGGTGACGACTGGTCCTGGAATTGCTTGGACAACCTCGGCTTTGACATTGAACTCTTGCAGCTTGATCTCTAGTAGCTCTGATAATTGCTCAAGCTCGGCTTCGGTATAGCTCGGCTTGCGATCAGGATCAGGCTCATCGAGAATGGACAGCTCTGGGATTTTACTGAGACTACTGCGGTACTGAGCGGTTTGCATTGATCTTGAGCGCTTAGTGAAAGCGTCATCATCATGAATATCCGGCATGACTGGCTCATCCAAGTCCTCATTACTTGCCGGACTATTGTCTTCCGGCATCATATCAGTAATGAGATTACTCGCATCGTCATCAGGTACCGCAAAGCTTACCGTAGGTTTTGTCACTGGTGCTGACTCTTCCGGTAATTCCTCAGTCGTTTCCTGCGCTTTAGGCGCTTCTTTTGGATTGGACGGCGGCGTATTGGTTGGGGTCATATCTGTAAGCGAGGAGGCACTGGCTGTCGGCACTGGCTCACCAGCAGGGCTAGCTATTGATGTCGCTTTCGTAGCTGCGCTTTCTGTTACCGGTGCGGTTGCAACTGTAGGTTTCGTTATAGGATTCGCAGCCACAGCTGATTCAATCGCATTATTTTCGCTAGCTGCTGTCTGTCTGTTATTTGTCTCGATGTTATTTATTTCGGCTTTAGTTATTTCAGTGTCAGTGGTTTCAGTACCAGTGGTTTGCATGGGCTCTAACTCAGCATCAGCCTGCTGAGTAGTTGAAGCTTGAGGAGCGCTTACGGTTTGTTCAGCAGTGTTAGGTTTAGCGATACTAGGTTTAGCGATACTAGCTTCGACAGTGCTATGCTCAGCCAACCAAGCATCAGCTAGATCATCAACCTGAGCTGACATTGCTGGTACTGCTTTGCTTTCTAATACCTCATCATGAGTATCAGTATTGGCTGATTCATCATGACCTTCATTATTGATGGTAGCGTTTGCTCGATGCATTTCTGCATCATTAGCATCGCTAGCAGCAGTCTCAGTTATCTCTTTTGGCTCATCAAGCGTTGTTTGCTTAGATTCTGAATGAGTCATGTGCTCGATTGGACCGCCCTGCTCTGCTTGCTCGATAGCGGCATCACGCGCGAGCAAGTCAGCTACCGTTTCGTCATCATTCCAAGCAAAGCTTGGCTCAACTTTGCGTAGCGGCGCAGTAGCGGCGCTAGTGTTTTGTTGGCGCGGATGAGCCAGCTCATGAGCGTTCTGCGTATTCGCGGTAGCAGTAGCGGGCTGTAGATGATCGCTCGCAGCTTTATTAGTCGCCGCTTCAGCATTTGCTATCGCCTCTTTGACGCTAGCGCCCAGTCCTGACTTAGCTAAAAAGTCAGTCAACACATGGCTAAAGCGGCCGCTATCTTGGGCAGCGGTGCTAGACTCTTGTTGCAGCTCAAGTGGTAGCTGTTCATAGTCTGCAGCTGGCGTAGGGGCAGCGCTGCTTTGATCGGTCACATCAATGCCATCATCGCGGGTCAAGGCACCGCTATCCAAAGCTTGGTCAGTATCAGAGACTGTACTAGCTGTACTGCCTATGCCAGAACCGAGCCAATGCAGATCAGTCAATTTACGATATAACGATAACCAATGAATGTTAAAAGCAAAAGTGGCCGTCACTACTACAAAAACACTCAAAAATAACAGGCTACCCCATTTCGTTAATAACAGCGCTAAGCGTGCCTGTAGCTCAAGCCCGATGATACCACCAGCGACGCCCTTGAGACCTGATGTCACCGGGTCTGCCACTTGCTGGATTAATGCTATTAATTGCGCGAATAAAGCGCTAGCGCTCAGCAGCAAAAAGACATAAGCCACCAAACGTAATATCCAAAAGGTAGGTTTGTTATTCCACCAAATCAGGATAGACTCATAAACCATAAATACCAGCAGCCACCACGCGCTATAGCCAAAAAAGCTATAAAGCAAGTCAGACAACCACGCACCTGTCGCGCCGCCCATATTATTGATGGTTGTCATATCGCTACTGATATGTGACCAGCTAGGATCATTCCCGGTATACGTCACCAAGATAATGAACAGATAGACTGCTAGCATTAGCCCAAGAATGGTAAATATCCCTTTTTTTAAATAGTCTATAACTGCTGCTGATATCACGTAGGATCTGCCTTTATCAATATATTGATACTAAATAAATGGTAATACACGATTGCTGACAATCGTGCTTAGGTGTTTTTATGCTTAATTTCTAAATTTTTAACTTTCCAGCTCACTGTCAGTAAAGCTCAATCCATATGACTTTATATTTACAAGTCGCTGTTTCTATAGCTTTTACTGCGGCTTTTACTGCTTTTGCTATCACTGCTTATGATAACAAATACCTAGCCAAAGTGGTGACTGTGTATTAAGAAAGCGGGCTTTAATTTTGAGGTGTCGTTTAGTTCTAATCATAGCGATGTTTGTTTTAGCAAACTTGCACTTTTTGCCCGCTGCCCTTATGTTATTATCACATCGCACTTTAACAAACTACTTTAGTCGCAATTTTTTATTTTTCATTTTAATAACTTATAACGCTTTATATCTATAACTAGATCATTAAACCATTAGTAAGGAATATGTTATGGCAACTGACACTACAGCGCCGCGTCACGAAAAACTCATTATCTTAGGCTCAGGCCCCGCAGGTTATGCCGCTGCTGTCTATGCTGCGCGTGCTAACCTCAAGCCGGTCATGATTACCGGTCTCGAAGTCGGTGGACAGCTGACGACCACCACTGAAGTCGACAACTGGCCAGGTGATGCTCACGATTTAACAGGTCCGGCGCTGATGGATCGCATGAAAGCGCATGCCGAACGTTTCGGTACCGAGCTGGTCTATGATCATATTAATGAAGTACAACTAACGGAGCGCCCTTTTACTTTGATTGGTAATAATGGCAGCTACACTTGCGATGCGCTCATTATCTCAACTGGTGCCTCAGCGCAGTATCTCGGCTTAGAGTCAGAAGAGAAGTTCAAAGGCTTGGGCGTATCTGCTTGTGCCACTTGTGATGGTTTCTTTTATAAAGATCAAAAAGTCGCGGTCATTGGCGGTGGTAATACGGCGGTTGAAGAAGCGCTATATCTATCCAATATTGCCTCAGAAGTGACTTTAGTGCATCGCCGCGATAGCCTACGCTCTGAGAAGATCTTGCAAGACAAGCTGTTTGAAAAAGCCAAAAATGGCAATGTCAAAATCGAGTGGAATCATACCGTTCGCGAAGTCGTTGGTGATGATATGGGCGTCAATGGCGTCGTTATCGAATCCACCGAAGATGGCACAACCAAACAGCTAGATATCCATGGTATATTCATCGCTATTGGTCATAAGCCCAACACTGACATGTTCAAAGGCCAGCTTGAGATGAATGATGGTTATATTATCGTCAATAGCGGTATCAATGGTAACGCTACCCAAACTAGTATTGAAGGCGTATATGCCGCAGGCGACGTTGCTGATCATGTTTATCGTCAAGCCATTACCTCAGCAGGAACTGGCTGTATGGCTGCTCTCGATGCTGAGAAATATCTGGACGCTATGGGTGAAACAGTTGCTGCTGATCACACTTACGCCTCGACTTTGACGATAGATTAGACAAAGCAATCGCCAAAAGACTGAGTGAAATAATAACCTATATGCTCAATAAGCTTAATATACACAACATGACGCCTGAGACTTTTTATAAAACCATTAAAAGTCTTGGGCGTTATGACTTTCCCAATCCCAACGCGGTCGATCCTGATGGCTATGGCGTAGTAGCGCTAGGCGGTGATCTGGCGCCTGAGACGCTGATATCGGCGTATGCGCAAGGGCTCTTTCCTTGGTTTAATGAAGATGAGCCTATTGCTTGGTGGTGCCCGGAGCCGCGCTGTGTCATTGTGCCAAGCGACTATCAGCCCAGCAAATCGCTACGTAAGCAAGCTCGGCGCTCGCGTTGGCAGTTGACGGTCAATCAAGCGTTCGATGAAGTCATCCATGCTTGTAGTTTGCCACGTAGTAATGGACTGCCTGAGGGTGAGCACACTTGGATTCATCAGGAGATGATCGAGGCTTATACCGAGCTCCATCGCTATGGTTTCGCTCATAGCGTCGAGGTGTGGGATGAGAATGGACAGCTGATAGGCGGGCTCTATGGACTAAAGATTGGCCACATCTACTTTGGTGAGTCGATGTTTCATCGCGCCTCTAACGCCTCAAAATTAGCGTTTTGGGGTTTGATGCAGCTCTGCATTGATAGCGGCGTAGCGTTAGTCGATTGTCAGCTGACTAATGACCATCTACTAAGCTTAGGCGCGACTACTCTTGGCCGCCATCAGTTTTTAGCGCAGCTGGAGCGTTTATTACACAAAGGCGCTATTAGCTGGCCCATTCAACCCCATCAGCCAATGCCTGTGGCTCAGCTTGATAGCTCTAATGGGTATTCAAAATTTTGGCCACTCTAAACTGCTACTAATAGCTCAAAATGGACGACATTTAATCGATAAGATTGACAAACACAAAGAGACTGCGATGCCAGATACTGCGTTTTTACTCATAGGAGCTTTGGCCAAAAGAGCCAATACCACCAAAGATACCGTGCGTCATTATGACGAGCTAGGTCTGCTGAGGTCTCGTAAGCGGCAAGCAGGTTCGCGGCTTTATACTGAGTTTCATCCTGAATGTATTGAACGTATTGAGCTGATCAAAAGCGCGCAGGCTATCGGCTTTACCCTAACGGAGATAAAAAATAGCTTGGATGACTATTACGATGGTAATCTAAACCTTGATGAGCAACTGCTAGTCACTCAGCAAAAACTAGAACAAGTCAAAAAACAACAAGCCAATATCAACCTGATGGTGGAGATGCTAACTCAGCGTATTACTCTGCTGACGCGTATGCAAGAAGATGAGAATTATGTACCTTCTATAGAGGACTGCAAGAATAACAGCTCTAAGCTGCCTTATCATCGATAACCTTATCCACTCCTATCTGCTTTGTTTTTATAATTAAGCTGCATAATCAACGCATCGACAGCAGGCTTGTGTGCCGTTTTATAATAGCCTTTGCGCTGATGGATCGTCTCAAAGCCTTGCTGCTCATACAGAGCTATCGCTGGCAAATTATCTGCCCGCACTTCTAATAATAAACTCTCAACAGTTAACGCTTGTAGCTGCTGATTTAACCTAGCGAATAGTTTTGAAGCGATACCTTGGCGCTGATAATTAGGGTGCGTGCCTATACGCAAGATTTCTGCCTGCTCGAACATCATTCGATAAAGACAGTAGCCAACGACTGCATCGCTTTGATAAACGACTAATAAATCAATGCTATCTTGCTCAAGTAAGTCTACTAGAGTCTGATAACTCCAAGCATCTTGCGGTTGTATAAGAGCTTCGATATCGGCAACAGCTTGGATAATGCTTTGGGCTTTAAATAAGTGTTTATTGAGTAACTCTATGGTTAGCACCACTCCCTCTCCTACCTTTAATCATTATTAATAAATACAACTATTAGTATAGCCGTGTAAAGACTATCTTAACTCTTGTTACTACCTATAAAAAATATAGCCACCCACAAAAAAAGCCACCCTCAACAAAGAGAGCGGCTTTCATGTTTTAGTAATCTTAAAACTGATTACTAAAGCATTGGCTATTAGTTGCTTACGCTTGCAACCACACCAGCACCTACAGTACGGCCACCTTCACGGATAGCGAAACGTAGGCCTTTGTCCATAGCGATTGGGTGGATAAGCTCAACGCTCATCTCAACGTTGTCACCAGGCATAACCATTTCAGTACCGTCTTGTAATTGGATTGCGCCAGTTACGTCAGTAGTACGGAAGTAGAACTGTGGACGATAGCCGTTTAGGAATGGCGTGTGACGACCACCTTCTTCTTTTGATAGTACGTATACTTCAGCATCGAAGTTGGTGTGCGGGGTGATTGAACCTGGCTTAGCTAGTACTTGGCCACGTTGTACGTCTTCACGCTTGGTACCACGGAGTAGTACACCACAGTTCTCACCTGCACGGCCTTCGTCTAGTAGCTTACGGAACATCTCAACACCAGTACAGGTGGTTTTTTGAGTGTCACGGATACCGACGATTTCGATTTCGTCACCAACTTTTACGATACCAGATTCAACACGGCCAGTTACTACGGTACCACGACCTGAGATTGAGAAGACGTCTTCGATTGGCATTAGGAATGCTTTGTCGATGTCACGCTCAGGCTCTGGGATGTAGCTGTCTAGGGTTTCTAGTAGTTCTACGACAGCTGGTTCGCCGTATTTGCCGTCGTCGCCTTTTAGGGCTTGGGTGGCTGAGCCTTTCATGATTGGGGTGTCGTCGCCTGGGAAGTCGTAGTCGTTAAGAAGTTCACGAACTTCCATTTCTACAAGCTCTAGCAATTCTTCGTCGTCTACTAGGTCACATTTGTTCATGAAGACGATGATGTATGGTACGCCTACCTGACGTGATAGCAAGATGTGCTCACGAGTTTGTGGCATTGGGCCGTCAGTTGCTGATACGACTAGGATTGCGCCGTCCATTTGAGCGGCACCGGTGATCATGTTTTTGACATAATCGGCGTGACCTGGGCAATCAACGTGGGCGTAGTGACGAGTTTCGGTGTCATACTCTACGTGTGAGGTGTTGATGGTGATGCCACGTGCTTTTTCTTCAGGGGCTGAGTCAATTGACGCGTAGTCTTTGGCTTCGCCGCCTGAGGTTTTTGCTGCTACAGTTGCGATTGCGGCAGTTAGTGTGGTTTTACCATGGTCAACGTGTCCGATGGTGCCGACGTTGACGTGGGGCTTGTTGCGTTCAAACTTGGCCTTTGCCATGAGTGTATCCTTTTTTATTGG
>NZ_AYXN01000038.1:0-2696 GCF_000511655.1 Psychrobacter sp. TB15 | reverse complement strand
TGAGCTATGCTGAAGAAACCGTAGAGGTAAACTTGGTAAACTAAGCGTATTAATCGGAGTTTACCATGACCAAGAAAGTAAGAACCTACAGTGACGAATTTAAAGCTGAAGCCGTCAAGAAGATAGCGGATAACAACGGCAATATTTCAGCGACCGCAAAGCAACTTGGCATCGCCATGCAAACGCTATCCAACTGGCAGAACAAAGCTAATCAAGGCAAGCTTGTAGGAACAAAGCAGTATGACCCTGAACTTATGAGTGCGCTTGAAGAGGTAAAACGCCTAAAGCGACAGCTTAAAGTTGCCGAAGAGGAGCGCGAGATCTTAAAAAAGGCGACGGCGTACTTCGCGAGAAACAGTTAGTCAGGTACGCCTTTATCAAAGACAACCAGTTCCTCTTTCGCATCACCACTATGTGCCGTGTGTTAAGGGTTAAGCCATCAAGCTATTACGACTGGCTAAGTCGTGATCTCAGCGACCAACAGATACATCGCAACCAGTCTGAATTACTGGTTAAAGCGGCTCACAATGAAACGAAAGAACGTTATGGCGCAGATCGACTGCATGCTCATCTAAGCGAGCAAGGCCATAACATTAGCCTGTATATGGTAAGAAGCATCAAAGAGCAACACGGCATTAAATGTCGTAGTCATAAGCGCTTTAAAGTCACCACCGACTCCAATCACAACAAGCTGGTCTATCCAAACGTGCTCGATCAGAAGTTTGACACCAGTCGCCCTAACCAAGCATGGGTAAGCGATATTACCTATATCTGGACACATGAGGGCTGGTTGTATTTAGCGGGAGTCAAAGACTTATATACCAAAGAGCTGGTCGGCTATGCGATCAACAAACGCATGACCGCAGATTTGGTCTGTCGCGCATTGAACATGGCCATCAGGAATAAACGTCCAAACAAAGGGCTAATCGTTCATTCAGACAGAGGCAGTCAGTATTGCAGTCACGCCTACCACAAGACCATTAAGCAGCATCAATTTATAGGCTCAATGAGCGGCAAAGGCAACTGTTTCGATAACGCTCCGATAGAAAGCTTCTGGGGCACATTAAAGAATGAGCTGGTATATCATCAAGACTATAAAACAAGGTTCACAGCCATCAATGATATTATCAGTTATATCGAGCTGTACTACAATCAGACGAGGATTCAAAAGGGTTTGGGCTATCAATCGCCAAGACAGGTGTGGTTTGATTATTATCGTCAGGCTGCGTAATTAAAATCTCCCAAGTTTATGTGTACGGATTTGACGGCAGGGGTCAGGTACCTGCAAGAAATCCACTTAATGAACTTTTACTATGTTGATTTCTTGAATGGCTCCTGCTTTTCTCTTTTCATTAAACAATTTTTTCTCATCAAAATTTACAAATAAAACTCTACCCTATAGAACGTAAAAAAAGCCGCCCTCAATGAAGAGAGCGGCTTTCATGTTTTAGTAATCTTAAAACTGATTACTAAAGCATTGGCTATTAGTTGCTTACGCTTGCAACCACACCAGCACCTACAGTACGGCCACCTTCACGGATAGCGAAACGTAGGCCTTTGTCCATAGCGATTGGGTGGATAAGCTCAACGCTCATCTCAACGTTGTCACCAGGCATAACCATTTCAGTACCGTCTTGTAATTGGATTGCGCCAGTTACGTCAGTAGTACGGAAGTAGAACTGTGGACGATAGCCGTTTAGGAATGGCGTGTGACGACCACCTTCTTCTTTTGATAGTACGTATACTTCAGCATCGAAGTTGGTGTGCGGGGTGATTGAACCTGGCTTAGCTAGTACTTGGCCACGTTGTACGTCTTCACGCTTGGTACCACGGAGTAGTACACCACAGTTCTCACCTGCACGGCCTTCGTCTAGTAGCTTACGGAACATCTCAACACCAGTACAGGTGGTTTTTTGAGTGTCACGGATACCGACGATTTCGATTTCGTCACCAACTTTTACGATACCAGATTCAACACGGCCAGTTACTACGGTACCACGACCTGAGATTGAGAAGACGTCTTCGATTGGCATTAGGAATGCTTTGTCGATGTCACGCTCAGGCTCTGGGATGTAGCTGTCTAGGGTTTCTAGTAGTTCTACGACAGCTGGTTCGCCGTATTTGCCGTCGTCGCCTTTTAGGGCTTGGGTGGCTGAGCCTTTCATGATTGGGGTGTCGTCGCCTGGGAAGTCGTAGTCGTTAAGAAGTTCACGAACTTCCATTTCTACAAGCTCTAGCAATTCTTCGTCGTCTACTAGGTCACATTTGTTCATGAAGACGATGATGTATGGTACGCCTACCTGACGTGATAGCAAGATGTGCTCACGAGTTTGTGGCATTGGGCCGTCAGTTGCTGATACGACTAGGATTGCGCCGTCCATTTGAGCGGCACCGGTGATCATGTTTTTGACATAATCGGCGTGACCTGGGCAATCAACGTGGGCGTAGTGACGAGTTTCGGTGTCATACTCTACGTGTGAGGTGTTGATGGTGATGCCACGTGCTTTTTCTTCAGGGGCTGAGTCAATTGACGCGTAGTCTTTGGCTTCGCCGCCTGAGGTTTTTGCTGCTACAGTTGCGATTGCGGCAGTTAGTGTGGTTTTACCATGGTCAACGTGTCCGATGGTGCCGACGTTGACGTGGGGCTTGTTGCGTTCAAACTTGGCCTTTGCCATGAGTGTATCCTTTTTTATTGG